>JBILCD010000146.1:0-6037 GCA_044353285.1 Crocinitomicaceae bacterium
AAGAAGTTTAAACCTTAAAGATTCGGGCAATATACTTCCCGGTCATGGGGGCATTCTAGATCGCTTTGACGCAGCTTTATTCACCATTCCATTTTTCTATTGCTGGAATATTATTAATTATTACTGGCTAAACTAAAAAAAATTGTCAAATTCCATCATATTTAGTAATTTCCCCTGATGAAATTACACAGAGAAGGATTTTCTATCCTGCTAATATCCCTTTTAGTATCGATTGCAATAGGTATTGCAAATTACCTTCTTTTTAGTAGTGAATGCCAATGGCTATTCATTTCTGTAGAAGCGCTTAATTTAGTTATACTCTTTTTAATTGTTCAATTTTTTAGAATTCCTAAGCGACATAAAGACTATGAGTCGGATCAAATAGTCTGTCCTGCTGATGGAGAAGTCGTTGTTATTGAAGAAACATTAGAAACGGAATACTTTAACGACAAACGCATACAAATTTCCATATTCATGTCGCCATTGAATGTGCATGCCAATTATTACCCTGTTAATGGTGTAGTAAACTATCAAAAATACCATCCTGGAAAATTTTTAGTGGCATGGCACCCAAAAAGTAGCACAGAAAATGAACGAACAAGTATGGTAATAAAAACAGCTGATGGGTCAGAAATATTAGTGCGTCAAATTGCTGGAGCAATGGCTAGACGAATTTGTTACTACAATGAACTTGGTAGTGTGGCAAAACAGGGTGAGGAATTTGGCTTTATAAAATTTGGTTCAAGAATTGATGTCTTTTTACCTTTAAATACTACACTTTCCATTGAAATTGGAGAAAAAGTTCAAGGAAAGTTATCCATACTTGGAAAACTCAATAATTAATTAATATATTTACAAAAAATAAACCTTATGAAAAAATTACTTTTAATCTTAACATTAACCACATTTGTGGCTCCAATGGCAATGAATACCTATGCTGCGGCGAACGGTACTAAAATTGAATTAAATGATGATGACAAGAAGAAGAAGCGTAAGAAGAAAAAATCTTGTTGTGCAACTGAAACTAAAGCTTGTGGTACAACCGAGCAGAAGGCTTGTTGTTCTAAGAAAGCAAATTAATTAATAAAATTTAATAAAAAAACCACCTTTACGGGTGGTTTTTTTTTTGTCAATTAGAATACATTTTAGCATATTCTGATTGATAATTCTCCATGATTTTCTTCCTTTTAAGTTTCAATGTAGGTGTTAATTCATTCGCTGAAATAGAGAACTCCTTTTCCAACAACACAAATTTCTTAATCTGTTCCCAGTTTCCATAGTGTTGATTATAATGACTTATTTCTTCGTTAATGCGATCATTCACCACCGTTGACTGAGCAATATCAGCATTAGTTGCAGTACTAAAATCATGTTCCTTCCTTTCTGCCCATTCACGAATGAAAGCAAAGTTTGGAACAATATAAGCAGCTGGAAATTTTTCACCTTCGCCTACCACCATAATTTGTTCTATAAAACGCGACTCTTTAAATTTGTTTTCCATGGCTTGAGGAACAATATATTTGCCTCCAGAAGTTTTAAATATTTCTTTTTTACGATCCGTAATTTTTAAAAATTTTCCTTCTTGAAAGGTCCCAATATCACCCGTATGGAACCAGCCATCCGCATCGAAAACCTCGTCCGTAGCTTCTTTATTTTCAAAATATCCCATCATTACATTTGGACCTTTTACTAAAATCTCCCCATCTTCAGCAATTTTAACTTCCACCTTTTCAATGAGCTGACCAACGCAACCTATTCGGACACCTTTTACAAAACAATTAACGGATACAACAGGAGATGTTTCAGACAGACCATAACCCTCAAGAATTGGAAGTCCAGCAGCAAAGAAAATACGTGCTAAACGCGGTTGCAAAGCAGCACTTCCAGAAGCAATCGCTCTCACATTTCCTCCCAACGCTTCCTGCCATTTTTTAAAAATCAACTTCCGAGCAATGCCTAATTTAATTTTGTACCAAGTACTTTTACCCATAAAATCGTACTCTTCGGCCAAGGAAACGGCCCAAAAGAACAACTTACGTTTGATCCCAGAAAGATCCTCTCCTTTCGCCATTATCTTATCGAATACTTTTTCGATTAAACGAGGGACAGCTGAAAAGACCTCAGGCTTTACTTCTCGAATATTTTCCCCAATCGTTTCCATGGATTCTGCAAAATAAATAGAGCAACCTAAATACATATACAAGTAATGTAACATCCGTTCATAGACGTGGCAAACAGGTAAGAAAGAAAGTACTTTAGAACCTTGAGCAGCAGGAATTGGCGCTATACACGCTTCCACATTTGACAATAAATTTATGTGTGAAAGCATCACTCCTTTCGGATTCCCGGTGGTGCCGGAAGTATAAATGATTGTCACCATATCTTCAGGGGCCACTTCAGCCATACGCTTAGTAACCTCACTTTCTTCTATTTTAGACGCTTCTTCATGAATCGCTTTCCAATTTGTTGCTCCCTCCACTTCTTCAAAAGTAAAAACTGAGCTTAGAGAAGGCGTATTGGGACGTATTTTTTCAACTTTATCAAACAATTCTTTATTAGAAACCACGATTAATTTCACGGAAGCATTATTGATAATAAAGGAATAATCTGATTCGGAACTGGTCGGATAAAGCGGTACTAGAATTGCCCCTATTTGTTGGACAGCAATATCGAAGATATTCCACTCAACCCTGTTATTAGCTGATACAGAAACTCTATCCCCTTTTTGAACATTGAGCGCAATTAGTCCCCTAGAGACCAACATTACCTCATCAAGAAATTGTTGAGTTGAAGTACCGATCCAATCGCCTGCTATTTTGGTAGCAAACATCGTAGCATTAGGATAATTTTTTACTTGGTGATAGGGAACATCAAAAAGTCTTTTTGCGTAGAACATAGGCTTAATTTATTAAGCGAATATAACCAAAAGATTATAAAAAGAATACTCCAAAAAATGAAATAAGAATAATACCTATAATATTTAATACTAAACCGGCCCTTGCCATCTGTCCCATAGAAACAAAACCAGAAGAAAAAACAATAGCGTTAGGCGGTGTTCCCATCGGAAGCATAAAGGCACAACTTGCCGCTAAGGTGAGGGGAATACATAATTGCAGGATATCTAATCCTGCCGATTTAGCAAAGGCAGCAACAATTGGAACACAAATAACGACCAAGGCTAGGTTCGATAATAATTCCGATGCGAAAATAGTTATAGCGACCATTGCAACAATAATGACAAAGATTGATTCATTATTAAACGATGTGAGTACATCCGTTAAAAGAGCTACGATACCGTTCACTTCTAACATTTTAGCAAGCGCCAATCCACCACCGAAGAGCAATAAAATTCCCCAAGGCAATTTTTCAGTATCAGACCAGTTTAACAGTGGCTTTTTCGTTTTATTAGCCGGAATAATAAAAAGTAAGACAGCGCCTAATATGGCCACGTTTTCATCGTCGTATTTTATTGGTGTAAGATTACTGATTAAATCCTTAAAAATCCATAAAAATACCACCCCACCAAATACTAAAACCAACCTAATTTGTTCTGTGGACCACGGTTTTTTCACAATTTTAAAATCATGTACATCCAATCGTTCTTTACCCAGCGAAAAATAAAAATAAACGTAGGTAATGAAAAGCATTAGCAAACTAATGGGCAAAGCAATTTTCATCCACTCAAAAAACCCAATAGTAATCCCATAGTTTTGTTCTAAAATAGCAGCCATTTGCGTATTGGTTGGCGTACCGACAAGCGTAGCCATCCCACCAATACTCGATGCATAGGCAATCGATAGGACTAAATAAAGACTAAATTTTGATTTTTGATGTGCTACAGGAAGAGCGTGAATTATAGCCATTGCCATGGGAAGCATCATGAGCGCGGTGGCTGTATTTGAAATCCACATGCTAATCAATCCGGTACTAAAAATAAAACCAAGTAAAATTCTAGGTTTTGAATCACCAACTAAGGTTAATATTCCGTGGGCAATTTGTTCGTGCACCCGCCATTTCTCAAGACCTAAGGCCAAGATGAAACCGCCCAAAAATAAATAAACGTTGCTATTTCCGTAAGCACTTGCTAAATCAACAGGTTTAAGAATTCCAAGTGGAATAGCTAAAACCAATGGTAGAAGCGCTGTTAAATAAATGGGGATGATCTCTAGAATCCACAGAAAAACCATTAATCCACCGAGTGCAAGCGCATTCCAAAAAGTAGATTTTCCACCTGAGACAAACAATATGAAAAAGAAACCAATGAACCCTAGGAAGGCAATAATTGATTTCCACTTCATCCTATCCTCTTACTTGTTTAAAGTATTTAAAGCATCAACAAAATAATCAGATTTAGTCTCAATCTCAGTATAGATAGCTCTAAATGCAGCTTTGCCTTTCGCCTTATTCATTTTACTTAAAAGATCATCTTGAAAATCTGCCACTTCGGTAATTAATTTTTCAGAAGCCTCTATTTTTTTTGAGTCAGCAATTTGAATAAAATAACACTCATCAACTACATCAAAAACCATTTCATTAAGGCCTTTCTTTAAACTTCTTTTATTTCCCATTTGTATTTTTTTTATCAAAAGTACTGAGTTTAATCTATCTTTTATTGTCCTTACTAAAGATATTTTTGTCTTGTTACGATTGAAAGCGTTGCCATGGCAACTATTAGGAGGGAAATACTTTTTTATAAGATAAAGAATATCGAAGTCCAGACACCTTTGGATTTGCTATTTCTAATGAGAAACATCCAAGACTTATATTACCTACAATAAAATATTATTTCCTCCTCAAAAACAATTTTCCAATTACTGCCTCTTACATCAAAATTGAATACTAAATACAAGAGGTGACAAGTAAATTATTTGGCCCAATTCTAAAGTGATAGATAGGTTTAGAGCTGCTGTTATTACAAATTAATACAAGATCAACTCAATTTTTCTTCTTAACTTCATACCTAACAATAAATTCTGCTGATGTTAAAGCGGCAGATAAAAAGACGAAGTTGTTTGATGAAAAAAAAGACGTAAAAAGAAATAGCCATTAACTATGACTAAAGAAATAATTATTTTTGAAAACAGCCAAATCCGTAGGCATTACGATACAGAAAATGAGGTGTGGTATTTTTCATTGGTTGATATCGTTGGGGCATTGACAGATTCTGTGAACGCAACAGATTACCTAAAAAAAATGCGGAAGAGGGATGCTGAATTAAACGGCTACCTGGGGACAAATTGTCCCCAGGTAGCAATGCTCACCAATGGTAAAAATCGTAAAACATTGGCTGGCCAAAGTCGGCTACGAGCGTTTACAAGAAATACAAGACCCCAGTTTAAGTATAGACAGAGCGCGTGACACCTGGAAAAAAAAAGGACGCAGCGAAAAATGGATTCAACAACGTATGACGGGCCAAGAAACCCGTAATAAAATGACCGATTATTGGAAAGATAGCGGTGTCACAGAAAAAGATGAGTTTGCCTTATTGACCAATATTATACATCAGGAATGGACAGGGTTTACCGTAAAAAAACACAAAGAAATCAAAGGGTTGAAATCGCAGAATCTGCGAGATCACATGAGTGAAGCTGAATTGCTTTTCACTGCACTAGCAGAACTTTCAACACGTCAAATTGCTGAAACAAAAGATGCAAAAGGGTTGGCCGAGAATGCAAAAGCAAGTAAGAAAGGAGGGGGAATTGCCAAAAATGCCCTAAAGAATTAGAAGCAAATACAGGAAAGAGTGTAGTAACAGGTGAAAACTTTTTGCCGCTTAAAAAGACTATAAATAAATCGAAAAAATAATAATTATTAATTTTTACGCATGCAACACTTCGATTTGCTTATGAGGGATTGGAGGAAACAGCATTTAATGATTGTTTTTAGCAATTCAACCGTTTTGTAAGCTTTCTATAAATATAATAAAATTGAAAGCGTTGCCATGCAATAAGATTAAGTAATTTTACAGGCATGAATTATCCCATTATCCAACTCAGAAAAGCGAAAGATCATTCCGTATTACGAAAACACCCTTGGG
>JBILCD010000147.1:0-6026 GCA_044353285.1 Crocinitomicaceae bacterium
CGATTCAACCGAACCTTCAATAACCGATTTTCCTTTATTGATAATTACCATTCGATTGGCAATAATTTCGATCTCAGATAACTGATGAGAAGAAAGAACGACTGTTTTATTTTGCTCTGTTTTTAAGCGAAGAATTAAATTTCGAACTTCAATGATGCCTTGAGGATCTAGTCCAGTGGTTGGTTCATCGAGAATAATAAGGTCTGGTTTGTGCAATAGCGTCTGTGCGATCCCTAAGCGTTGCTTCATTCCATGAGAAAAGCCTTTAACTTTGTCTTTTCCACGGCCATCTAAGCCAACAAATTCCAACATTTCTTGAATATCTTTTTTGGAACTATCACTTCCCGATATTCGTGCAAAAATCTCAAGATTTTTTTCGGCAGATAAATACCTGTAAAAATCGGGTTTTTCAATTATACAGCCAATGTTATTTAAAATTTGACTGCGATGACTTGCAAGTTGATTTCCAAAAATAGCAATTGAACCTGCATTGGGTGATATCAAGGATAAGAGACAACGGATGGTGGTACTTTTCCCAGCACCATTGGGACCTAGAAAACCAAAAACATCTCCTTTATTGACCGTAAATGAAACATCTTTTACTGCTTCAAAATTGCCAAATTTTTTAGAAAGATGTTTTACTTCAATTATTGGTTCGTTCATTAGAAAATCTTAAAAAAGTAAATTTACAACAAATTAAAGATGGAGTTGTTTCCGAGATGCATTGTATATAGAAAAAATTCTAAAAAGATAAAGATATAGATGGCGCATGTAATTTAAACAAATACCTTTGCAGGCCTTTATGAAAGAAAAAGAACACCCTCTCCCCTTCAGTAAGTACCAAATTTTAGCGATCGTAATTCTTGCACTAACTCAGTTTAGTGTAGTCTTGGATTTTATGGTGATGTCGCCACTGGGTGATTTAATCATGAAAAATATGAAGGTAACACCTGGTGAGTTTGGATTAGTAGTATCTTGCTATGCTTTTTCAGCAGGGATATCTGGCTTTTTAACCGCTAGTATTGCTGATAAATTTGATCGAAAAAAATTATTACTCTTTTTTTATGCTGGATTTATCATTGGGACCCTTCTTTGTGGATTAGCGACAAATTATTGGTTTTTAGTAAGTGCCCGAATTGTAACCGGAATTTTTGGTGGTGTAATTAGCTCCATTTCCTTAGCCATTGTTGCTGATATTTTTGCCTTAAATCAACGTGGCCGCGTCATGGGATTCTTACAAATGGGCTTTGGCATGAGTCAAATTTTGGGAATTCCTATTTCCTTATTTTTGGCAACAACATGGAATTGGCAGGCTCCCTTTTATTTAATTGTTGGACTTGCTACCATTATTTTTATACTAAGCTTTTTCATTTTAAAACCAATCGTTAATCACCTAAGTTTACAACGCGATAATCCAATCAAACACATGTGGCAAACTATTGCTAACAGAGACTATAGGATTGGTTTCCTTGCGACCGCTTTCATGTCCTTGGGTGGTTATTTAATGATGCCTTGGGGCAGTTCATTCTCAGTAAATAATGTCGGAATTAGTCAAAAAGACTTACCGCTCATGTTCATGATTGTTGGTGTTTCAACCATATGCGTAATGCCCATCATCGGAAAATTAAGTGATTCGTTTAATAAATACAGCATCTTTGTTGGCTCGTCTATTCTTATGGTTGTATCGGTTCTAATTTATACTAACCTCGGACACGTTTCCTTTTCGGTTTTAGTGATTGTTAATATGATTATGATGGCGGGTATTATGGCTAGAATGATTCCGTCACAAGCACTCGCCACATCCGTTCCGGCAGCAAAAGACAGAGGTGCGTTTATGAGTATTAATGCATCGCTTCAACAAATGGCGGGAGGAATTGCTGCTTTGGTTGGTGGAGCAATCGTTCAACAAAAAAATCAATTTAGCCCACTGGAGCAGTTCGACACCTTAGGATATGTTGTAATTGCGGTTATACTTATCAATATATTCTTCACATATCGTGTATATCAGTTAATTCAGAAAAGGGCTTAATAGATCAGGGAATTAAAACTGCATCCATCGTCTTCCTATTAATGTTCGAAACGCACCAATTTTATTTTTTTTTTGAACTCGCCAGCTGAATAGCTGGAGCTTTTATTACAAGGATTTTTCTATGTTAAATTTTGTGATAACACTAACCGTTGTTGCGTTACTATCAAATAAAAACCAAAGAACACTTTCATTTAAAGGGTCGGTATTAATTACCATACCGTAATCAAACCCTTCCTCTAAAATTTTAACCATTAATAAGCCATTATCAAGCTTATAACTATTAATTGGTAAAACTCCAGAATTGACACCGTCAACAAGATATGTTGAAGTTTGATTTTCAACATCAATAATAAATGTGGACTTTAAACTATCAATATTAGTTACTAAGTCAGGGCTTAACAATACCGAATCTATTGTGGTGTTTGAAAATTTTACCATCTCATCCATTTCAAAAAGATGTATTGTTAATTTTTGACTAAAAGATAATAAACCACAAAAAAAGGTTAACGATAAAAAAAAAGTTTTCATAATACAGGAATTTAGGCTATTCGCATAATTCAAGCACAGTGATATGTTACACAAATACAATAGCATAAAAGATTCAGATAAATCAAAAGAAAATAATCAGGTATTGGATATTATTTAGTAGTTTTAGTAATCAGTGGAGGGCGAAAGCAAAATTTGCCAAATTCAATAGGTCTTCAAAACCTGCTTTTGCAAGGGCTAAATTGAAAGATTTCCCCCTCTTGGAGGGGGACTAAGGGGGAGGATTTCTATATTTGAAATTTTATAATTGCTGACTTTTTTTACGTCAAGGTCTAAAAATTACTTATTTAATTTTAATAGAATCTTTTTGTTTCAAGGCAACATAAACCCCAACAAAGAATAATAAAAAAAGAGAGCCAACAGCCACTACATCCAAAGACATTGTAAAAGCCCAATCGCCAAAAGATGTTTCATAGCTATCATGAAAAAACTCTTTTAAATTATTGACTGAATTAGCCGTTTCCGATTTGCTTGCAATCTCTTTAGTAAGTTCTGCCTGATCTTGCAATTGATCGCTCTGAGTTGGACTTGAAAAGTCAGGAACTTCAACAAGCACATCTTTTTGCGTATGGCAAAACCCCTCATTTCCCCATCTTGACAAAGTGAAATAACTCAAAATTTCTACGAAAGGATTAGTAATTTTAGCGAAAGCCCCTGCTAACATAATTTGCGGTATTAAAAAATACGGAACTAAGGTCATGACTTTCTCAGAGGTGGATACGACCGCCGATAAGAATAATCCCATCATGGAGGCAGCCAAGGAAACTAACAACATCCATAAAAAGGCATTAACAGGGTCAGCCCAGGCAGGAACCGTATTTGAATACCTTAAAGAAATTATTAAAGTAAACAAAAGCGATTGAATGGCTGCAAAGGTTCCTAAAACGGTAATTTTGGAAAGCATATATGCAAGGATCCCTTGATTAAACATCCGTTCACGTTTATAAATAGGGGCCTCTCTTACTATCTCACGAGCGGCATTATTTGTACCAAACCAAATTGCACTTACGGCCAATAAGAATGGAACAGAAGGAGAGATATTTTCAAAAATTAAACAAATCAATCCTGCGATAACCGGAGCCTGCCCTACCATAATTAATGTATTCAAACGATCATTAAGTTTGATATGAAAATAACGCTTTGTTAA
This sequence comes from Crocinitomicaceae bacterium, assembly GCA_044353285.1. Classification (GTDB taxonomy): domain Bacteria; phylum Bacteroidota; class Bacteroidia; order Flavobacteriales_D; family Crocinitomicaceae; genus UBA952. Next base: position 3,723 of record JBILCD010000147.1, read on the forward strand.
CCACCACAATTGATAGAAAAAAGGAGTATTACGAATATTTTGTTTTTGTTTAGGCTCCTGCATTTGACCTAAAGAAGGGTGGTTTTGTTTATGAAGTTTGATCCATTTATCGGAATTTGGCGAGGCTAATTGAGCGTAAACTTTGATCGTGTCTTCAACCTTGAAGTGATCCAAATAGGACAAGGTATCACCTTGATATACCATATGTCCACCTTCGGCCATAAAAATGACATCATCCATGTAATTTAAATCTTCAGGTTTATGTGTCACCATAATAACAGTAGTTCCTTTTTTAGATAAGAGTTGAAGATTTATTAAGAATTCTTCAATGGTTTGAGGGTCTAAGGGTGAAGTTGGTTCATCTAAAAAAAGAATAAGGGGATCGGTTAATATTTCAACAGCGATAGAAACACGTTTTCGCTGACCACCACTTATTTTACCAACGAGAGTGTTACGAATATGTTCAATATTTAAGTCTTTTAAAACCTGATTGATTTTCTGCTGAATAAATGTTGCATCACTTCGCTCTAGTCTAAGTTTGGCGGAAAAGTATAACGATTGTTCAACCGTTAGCTCACGATGCACAATGTCATCTTGAGGCACATAGCCAATTTGCGTTTTTAGATAATCATAATTTTGATTTAACTCTAAACCACTTATATAAACAACCCCACTACTTGAGGGTGAATCCCCATTTAACGCTTTCAATAAAGTTGATTTCCCACAACCCGAAGGCCCCATTACTGCGAGTAATGATTTTGCTGGAATTTCAAAACTGCACTCATGCAATCCAATTTTACCGTTATCGAATTTCTTAACAATACGCTCTGTTCGAATCGCTACTTCTTGAGTTAAATCTTTTACTTTCCCACTTAAACTTAATTGGAAACGGCCGATAATAATAATATCATTTTGTGTTAAATTAACAGACCCATTGATCTTACGCCCATTAACATAAGTCCCATTTAATGAATTCAGATCCGTAATCGAAAATACATTCTGATCATTTTTTTTAATGGTCGCATGATTTCTACTTATGGATGCATGCTCCAAAAAGACATCTGAATCCGTGCTTCTCCCTATTGTAATAAGTTTTTTGTCTTTAAATCTTTCAAGAATATTAGTCGTTGAAAAATTATTATCCCCAGTATTTTCAGCTATTGATTGACGGTTCTCTTTAGCCATTTGATAGCTATCTGGGTTGAATACCAACTCAATGCCGGAGTTACTTGAGAGGCATAATCTATCAGTAGATTGAATGCCATATGGCACGCCTGATTCGATGCGTTTATCGTTCAAAAAGGTTCCGTTACTGCTATTTAAATCAATGACAAATAAATTATTATTCTGATCAAAGATGAATTGAGCATGTTGACCTGAAATAACATTATTATTAATGCAAATTTGAGAGTTCGAAGATCGCCCTACCACAATCTCTGCGGCTTGACCGGGCACAAAAGCAAATTTCACAAGTAATTTTCCTTCACTTATAAAGCCTAATCTTAGATTCGTTGAATTATTCATAATCGTTTAAAAAAGTAATGTTTTGAGTAAGCGGCTCGACTAAAAAATGTTTTTTAATTGGGATTTTTATTTCTCGCCCTTTGAATGCGATTAATGCGTGCCCAACTAAATAATAATCAAATTTTCCATCAAACGCTTTAGAAATTCCGGTTAAGACTGAAGATAAATTTCCTATTAATACTTCACCTTGAATAGGTTCAACTGTATTTGCTGCTATTTCCTTATTAATTTTAAAATCCCAATCGGCTACTTCTTTTTGCTTAGCAGAATCAGCATAAATTGAATAATTCATATTTTTTAGTTCTAAAGGTAAATTTAATGTGTTTTTAAAGTCAAAATCAACTTTAAATTTACTTTGTTGAAAATTACTCTCAACAAAGGAGATAGATTTCAATTTCAACCCTTCTCCATCCATTGATTTAGATACAATAGTATTTAGTAAATCATGTGTTTTAATCCACGTTTTAATGATTTTACTCGAAGTAATTCCTAAAAAAGTAAATTTTCCTGAAAAATCGATTTCAATAAGAATAGAATCCTTATAGAAAATTTCTTTCAAATCATTTTTTAGAGAATCAGGGAAAAAGTTTAATTCGACGGGTAAATCCAGGTTAGATTTTCGATGGAAATCAATGGATTCTAACGAAGTACCAATAGCTATAATACTTTTATTATAACGCATTTTAAATTCGATAGCTCTCCCATCCATTGAAAACCAATTTCCATTATAAAACCTTATGTTCATAGATGCTTTAAAAACACCATCATCGAAGGATTTAA
>JBILCD010000148.1:0-6017 GCA_044353285.1 Crocinitomicaceae bacterium
AACGAGCATAAAATCAATTCTAGCGATGGATTTTAGTTGTAATAGTTCATATATTTTTTTCGCCATCGCTTGTACTTCAAGCTTAAGATCCTCAGAAATACGAGCGGGTGTAATTTCACTTGACTTTCCTTGGTATTTTGCCTCGAAATCAAAAAACTCGTTTTCTGAAACAATTTCAGTTAATGGTAGAGCAACAAGTCCATTAGATGATCGATAAACACCGCATGTAACCTCAATTCCATCTAAAAAAGATTCAATGATAACAGTTCTTCCTTCGTTGAATGCAAACTGTAAAGCCTTCGGTATATCTTCGATTATTTTGACTTTCGATATTCCATACGAGGAACCGGAATCTGATGGTTTAATAAATATCGGTAAGCCCAATGATTCAACTATTTCACTCGGATGATATTGGTCAACTTTCGATAAAAATAATGATTTTGCTACGGGAATGTTAAAGGCTCTTAAAAATTGATTGCAGTACCATTTATCGAAAGATAATGCGGAGGCTAAAGGCCCTGAATTAATATATTGAATACCATGAAGTTCAAGCATGGCTTGTATTTTACCATTTTCTCCAGGATCCCCATGAATGTAAACAATTGCAGCATCAATTATTTTTTTTGTATCACCGATAAAAAAACTGCAATCATTTAGATCGAATGGGACACTTTCTTGTTCCATTTCTACCTCCCATTTTCCCTTTGAAACAATAATTTTATAGCTTAAATAGGAGTCAGGGATATGTTTTTTAATCGTATCTGCACTTTTTAGTGAAATTTCATATTCGGAGGAAAAGCCACCGCAAAATATCCCAATTGTTTTCATCGTCAAATTTCTTGAGTACTAAGTTATTCATATCGCGCTAATTGAAATGAAGGATAAGCCAAAAGTTTTACCATAGTAATTGTTAATTGAAACTAATGCCCTTTACTATGTGCTTTTTTTTATGTCCCCTATTTAATTGTTTTGGCTATTTTTGACTATGAAAATTCTTTATTTAACCTTCTATGTATTATTTAATTTAGGTTTTCGCCTTTACTTTAAGAGGGTTAGGACACTTAATATAAAAAGAAAAGGCTTAGGTAGAACCATTTATGTAAGTAATCACCCTGCAGCATTTATGGATCCTCTTGCGATTGCACTTTATGGGAAGCGAGTTGTTCATTTTATGGCAAGAGCGGATGTATTCAAAACGATATTTAAACCAATATTTACCGCTGCTCACATGTTGCCAATTTATCGCCAATTAGATGGTGGTGATACACGTGAAAAAAATAAGCAAGTGTTCTTGAAGACAAGCGAACTGATAAGGAAGAATGGAAATATTTTAATTTTTGGCGAAGGATTTACCGATGAGGTATTTATAAGACGTGTTAAACCCATTAAAAAAGGAGCTTTTCGTATCGGTTTTTCTGCCTTAGAAGCAATGAACTGGGAGCATAAAGTGTATGTAGTTGGCATTGGGTGTAATTATTCTGCCCCAAATATGGCAAGAAGTGAATTATTATTGGCTTCTGCCGATCCTATTTGCTTAAATGACTACCGTAGCGATTATGAAGAAAATCCAAGTCGCATTATTTCTGTTTTAACGGCAATTTTAGAGGCCGATATTAAAAATAGTATTATCCATGTTGAAAATCAAGAGTGGTTAGAATTTCATGATCATGCGATGAAGTTAACCAGGCAGGGCATGGATCCTTTATGTAATGATGATTCATATTCTTTAGAGCAACGCTATCAGTATGGAAGGCAGCTAGCTAAAACATTAAACGATAAATCTGAAGAAGAGTTAGTGCAATTAGAACCCCTTAAATCCGAAATTACGGCTTATTTTAATGGTTTAGCTTCCTTAAATATCTCTGAAAATGAACGTTACCTTAACGCAAGTAAAAGTTGGGGCATTCCTAAACGCTTACTAATAATGTTAGTTAGTTTGCCCTTTGCTTTACTAGGTCTAATTCATGCTGGTTTATGGTATTTACTGGTGAAACGATTTGTCGAAAAAGTATTTAAGCGGCCAGTCTTTTGGGGCTCATCTAAATTAATCATACTACTCTCTCTTGTTGGTATAGTAAATATTCCTTTTATCTTTTTAATTGCCGATTATTTTGCATGTCTAGGTACTGCTTATTCATATTTAATAGGGTTTTTATATTACATTTTTATTTGGTTTTATGCATTTATGGCCTATGCATGGAAAATTCATGCGACATATTGTTACCGTTATTTAAAAGTTCGAAAGCTCGATTTATCCTCTTTTCACGATACTGCAGATCGATTAAAACGTTCTATTCATTCGGTTTTAAAATCATAAAAGTGCATAGCTTGCTCCAAAAAGAATGGTTCGATGCTCTTAATGATGAAATGAAAGTCTACTTTAAAGGCTTGTGCGAAATTATTGATCTACAATACCAAGCTAAGCCAGACAAAATCTTCCCGCCTAAATGCGACGTTTTTTCCGCATTTAATTTAACTTCTAAAGCGAATGTTAAGGTGGTCATTCTTGGCCAAGATCCATATCCAACAAAGAGTTTTGCAAATGGGCTTTGTTTTTCAGTTAGTCCTCTTTCTCCTATTCCCAAAAGTTTGAAAAATATTTACACTGAATTAAAAAGCGATATTGGTAAAGAAATACCTGTAAATGGTGATTTATCTGCATGGTCTAAACAAGGCGTTTTGTTACTAAATACAGTACTTACTGTTGAAGAAGGTAAGCCAGATAGCCATTCAAAGATAGGGTGGGAGAAATTTACAGATGCGATTATTGAACTAATTTCTACCGAAAGTCAGCACCTTGTTTTTATGCTATGGGGAGCAAAGGCACAACAAAAAATTCCATTGATTGACCAATCCAAACATTTGATTCTTACAGCTCCTCATCCTTCTCCATTATCTGTTTACCGAGGCTTTTATGGTTGTCAACACTTTAGTAAGGCAAACCAATATTTAAAGGTAGTTGGCAAGAAGCCAATCGTTTGGTAAAGATTAATGATTATAAAAAATTGGGGTTTTAAACCGAATAATTACCTTTGCCATCGATGGAATTTAAAAATGATTTATTTCTGCGTGCTGCAAGGGGAGAAGCAATTGAACGCTATCCTGTTTGGTTAATGCGGCAAGCAGGGCGTATTTTACCAGAATATAGAGCGCTTCGTGCCACCTTATCTGGCTTTAAAGAATTAGTGGAAACACCTGCATTGGCTGCAGAGGTTACTATTCAACCAATTGATCATTTGGATGTAGATGCCGCCATAATTTTTTCTGACATTCTAGTTGTTCCCGAAGCCATGGGCTTACCGTATCAAATGTTGGAACAAAAAGGACCTTGGTTTGAAAATACGATTCGCTCAAAAGGGCAATTAGATTTATTGGATAAAAATATAGATGTTGCTGATCGACTTTCCTACGTTTTTGAAGCGCTAAAGATTACAAAGCGAGAACTAAATGGACGAGTACCTTTAATTGGCTTTGCAGGTGCCCCATGGACAATCCTTTGTTATATGGTCGAAGGTAAAGGATCCAAGACGTTTTCTGAATCTAGAAAGTTTTTATATACTCAGCCAGCTGTGGCACATGAATTGTTAAGCCGGATTGCCGAAGTAACAATTACCTACCTCAAATTGCAACTTGAAGCTGGTGCTGATGCCTTGCAATTATTTGATTCTTGGGCAGGTATTTTGGGTAAAGAGCAATACCAAATTTTTGGTTTAAACTATATTAAAATGATTGTAGAAGCGTTCCCGAATGTTCCCTTTACTGTTTTTTCGAAAGGTGCAGTTGCTTCTTTACCTGAAATTAGCGCTGTTCAGTGCACTACAATTGGTCTCGATTGGAACATGGATATAGCAATAGCAAGAGAATTAGTAGGGGAGTCAAAGACATTACAAGGTAATTTAGATCCCTGTCTTTTATATGCCCCAAATGAAATTATTGAAAAAGAGACATTAAATTTGTTAAAATCGTTTAAAAGTCAAAGACATATTGTAAATTTGGGTCATGGAGTTTATCCTGATATTGACCCTGAAAAGGTTAAAGTATTCATTAAAACTGTTAAAAATTATGAAATTTAGTTCCACACTTTTCAAACTTTCTATTGTACTGAGTTTGATTATCCTGCAAGGTTTTTCCCTTAATGCGCAACAGCGTAAAGGTAAAGGTGATAAAACAAAAGCTTTTTTGAATTTTACTTTTGAAGTATTTGAAGATGAGGCCACAATTTCTGAACCAATGCAGATTTCATTGTTAAAAGACGTTAAGTTCCACCCAAAAGGAATTCCTGCCGATATTTTTAATAGAAATTCTGATGGTGATTTTGGTATTGGGCAAAATCTTTATGGTAAGGAGGATCCTATAACAGCATCATTTGAACGTTTGACTGAAGGAGATAAAAATTTATTTGATAAAGACCTTGCTGGTGGAGGAGATGGATTTGCTGGAATTGTAGTATACAAGCCTGGAAAATTAGCCAAAGAACGATCCTACATTACGATCCCTTTTAAAACAGGTAAAGATAACATAACCATGACCAAAGGAATGAAATATTGTGTTGAGTTTTCAATTTCACTGGCCGAATCTTCAAAATATGCTTCAAATAATATACAAATGTTATTTGATACACAATATGACGATGAGGCTCCTGATAATATTGATGATTGCGGTTTAATTACAAGACAGGTAGGTCGTACTTTATCCAATTATAAAAATAAAATTTATTCTGGTTTTTATGGCTGGGAAAAAGTATGTGCTATGTATGAATCAAAGGATGGAAAAGAGACTTGCATCATAATAGGAAATTTTGAAACGAATGATGAAACAAAAGTTGAGGTTCAGAAAAAACCTAAAGACAGTGAAACAGAGGTTCTACCCCATGCATACTACTTTATAGATAATGTTCGAATTAAAGAGGTTGCAAACAAAGAGGAGTGTAATTGCTATGCCGCTGATACGGTTAATATAGCAGATTCTTATTCGACTTTAATTTTTGATAAAACACCTATTCTTAACGATAAGATGACAATTGATCAAAAAATACAGGCGCAAGTGGCATATTTTGGATTTGGTAAGAAATCCTATACTCCTTCAGGTAAAGAGGCATTTAATTTCATTATTGCTGCCATGAAAAAGGATCCAAAAATTCGAATTAATATCATAGGTCACAACGATGAAAAGGAAGATGAGCTTGCTGATCAAAACCAGGAATTAGTAAATATGGCAAGACAAAGAGCTGAGGCTATTAAATCTTATTTTGAGCGCGAAGGCATTTCAGAAGATCGTTTAGTGGTGGTGCCAAATGGATCTAAAGTTAATAGTATTGAAATACAAAGTGATGATGATAACGAAGTTCGCGATGCGAAAAATCGTAGGGTGATGTTTGAAGTAATTAAATAACTATCAATTATATTTATAAAAGGAGGTGAGTAATCGCCTTTTTTTATGCGCCTAACTTTTGAAGTTCATTGAAGATCTCTGCTGTTGGGAAACCCATAACGTTCGTATATGAGCCAACGATTTTATGAACAGCAATACAGCCAATCCAATCCTGAATACCATATCCACCTGCTTTATCGTAAGGATTCCCATTTTCTAAATAATAGCGTATTTCCGCTTCTTTTAAGGCATTGAATGTAACGAACGTTTCAACTGAATTGCAATGGTATTCAGCTTTATTAACGATGCAATAGGAAGTTATTACTTTATGTGTCTTGCCTGATAGCATTTCTAGCATTTCTTTCGCTTCGGTATAATTTGCTGGTTTCCCAATTATTTCGCCATCTAAAACGACAACAGTATCTGCACAAATCAATATATTATTTTCACTTATTCTTCCCGATAAGGCTTCAGCTTTTTTTTTCGCTATGTATGCTGCAACATCGTCAATAGGAGTGTTCGGAGGATATACTTCATCGATATTGGGGATCGCTATTTCGAATTCAAATCCGAGAGCACTTAAAAGTTCTTGCCTTCTAGGTGATTGTGAGCCAAGTATAATTTTCACGACATTAAGAAAAATAGAG
>JBILCD010000149.1:0-6012 GCA_044353285.1 Crocinitomicaceae bacterium
TGGTGATTTGTCACCGATTCGTACCAGAAGTGGAGAGTTTTTAGCAAAAGCAATTTTGCTTACGGGTTCAAATCCCCCGAAATCACTTAAAACCGAAGGTGTTCACGAAGGGCTTTTAAAGTTAGAAAACAAATGTGCGGAGATTAATACCCTCGTTAAAAAAGGAGCAAAGGACAAGGTGTTAATCAAAAAATTGGAGGAATCCCATGATTTGTTTCATCTTGTTCAAGGGCTTTGCCACGATTAAAACCAAGTCGCGCTGATTCTTTTATATAAAAAACGCTTTCCTTACCTTTGCGTAAAATTAATTTTTAGGCCTTATGCGCTTTGAACTAACAAAAGATTTTCTACTTACTGTTCGCAATAAAATTGCGGAACAAGATGAGTCTTGGTTAGTAAGCAACGTACTAGATATGCACTACGCAGATGTCGCAGAAGTCCTAGATAAATTAACCAATGACGAAGCGAAATACATTTATTTTTTAGTAGACGAAGACACACAGGCTGATATTTTAATGGAGCTTGACGAGGAAGTAAGGGATCGGTTTATTGCGTCATTGTCCACAAAAGAAATAGCGGACCAATTAGAAAACCTAGATTCAGATGATGCTGCTGATATTCTAGGGGAGTTGTCTCAAGCCCAAATTCAAGAGGTAATCTCTCAAATGGACGATGATGATGCGGCTGAAGACATCGTAGACTTATTAAATTATAATGAAAATACAGCCGGAGGCTTAATGCAAAAAGAGTTTTTCCAAGCCCATGTTGACTGGCCTGTTAATAAAGCGCTCATTGAATTGCGAAAGCAGGCCGAAGACGTAGAAAAAGTATATAATATTTTTGTGGTTAATAGCGCCGATCAATTGGTAGGCGTTTTATCCCTAAAAAGGCTTTTATTTGCGGGCGCCAAGACCACAATAGAAGATCTTTACCAGTTTAAAAACATCATTTCCGTTAAAACAAGTGATAGCATTGAAGAGGTTGCTGATGTTATGGAAAAGTATGATTTAGTTTCTGTTCCTGTTGTCGATTATCAAAAAAAGTTAGTGGGAAGAATTACGCTGGATGATGTTGTGGATTATATTAAAGAGGGAGCAGATAGCGATTTCCAGTTTGCAACCGGTATTTCTGAGCCCCTAGAAAATGACGCTAGTATTTGGAAAATTTCTTCTCGACGCTTACCATGGCTATTCATCGGATTAATTGGTGGTGTTTTTGGAGCACGTGTTTTGTCAGGATTTGAAGGAGGAATTACAAAAATTCCAGCCTTAGCCTTCTTTATTCCTTTAATTACAGCAATGGGTGGAAACGTTGGGGTACAGTCGTCTGCAATTGTTGTACAATCACTAGCCAGAGGCAACAAATTAATGGGAGGGGCGCTTAGGAGAATACTTAAAGAGTCACTTATAGGTCTACTGAATGGACTTTTGCTTTCCTCGATTATTTTTTGTTTTGCACTTATCTTTGGCGATGTCAAACTAGGCATGGTGGTAAGTATATCCTTGCTTACTGTAATTGTATTTGCATCAATCATTGGAACAATGATTCCGCTTATTTTAAACCGATACAAAATTGATCCCGCTATTGCCACGGGGCCATTTATTACCACGCTAAATGACGTGGTAGGCTTATTTATATATTTCACCATTGGCATGTTAATTTACAGGCTATAAAGCCCTAATTATTTTAAATTATGAGTAGTCAAATCCTTTCCGAACAAGAAGCGCAACGCCGGGAATCCTTATCGAAAATTATCGAAATGGGAATCAATCCTTTCCCAGCTGAACTTTATCCGGTTACGGATTATACTGAGGACATTAAAAAACATTTCGAAGAAGGAAAGCAGGTTTGTTTAGCTGGTCGAATGATGAGCCAACGAATTATGGGAAAAGCTTCATTTGCAGAACTGCAAGACACGAAGGGAAGAATTCAATTGTATATTAATAGAGACGAATTGTGCCCCAATGAAGATAAATCGCTTTACAACGATTTGTTTAAGCGGTACTTAGATCTAGGTGATATAATAGGGGTTAAAGGCGTTTTATTTACAACACAGGTAGGGGAAACAAGCGTTCACGTTAAAGAATTAGTGCTTTTAAGCAAGGCCCTAAAGCCACTTCCTTTTCCTAAAACGGACGCAGACGGGCGCATCCATGACGCGTTTACAGACCCAGAATTACGCTTCCGTCAACGCTATGTTGATTTATTGGTTAATCCGGAAGTTAAAAACACCTTTATTAAGCGATCAAAGACCATTTCTTCCATGCGTCGTTTTTTTGAGGAATTTAATTACCTCGAAGTAGAAACACCCATTCTACAGCCGATTCCTGGTGGGGCAGCGGCAAGGCCTTTTATTACACATCACAATGCTTTAGACATGCCACTTTATTTAAGAATAGCTAATGAACTATACTTAAAAAGGCTAATTGTTGGTGGTTTTGATGGTGTGTTTGAATTTGCAAAAGATTTTAGAAATGAAGGACTTGACCGTACTCATAATACGGAATTCACGATGCTCGAAATTTATGTGGCGTTTAAAGACTACAATTGGATGATGGATTTTACGGAAAAAATGATCGAGCGTACAGCCATTGATGTTTGCGGAACAACAGAGATTGTAGTGGGAGAAAATAAAATATCCCTTAAAGCACCTTTTAAAAGGGTAACTATGCGGGAAGCTATTATTGAATTTACAGGCTTTGATATTGATGGGAAAAACGAAAGTGAATTAAGGAATGCCTGCGCATTAAATGGAATTACCACCGACCCTTCAATGGGAAAGGGAAAACTAATTGATGAGTTGTTTGGAGAAAAATGTGAAGGGAATTATATTCAACCAGTATTCATCACGGATTATCCAATTGAAATGTCACCGCTGTGCAAAAAGCACAGAGACAATCCAGAATTAACAGAACGTTTTGAGTTAATGATTAACGGTAAAGAAATCGCTAATGCATATTCGGAACTAAACGATCCCATTGATCAGAGGGAACGCTTCGAAGAACAAATGGCATTATCAGAAAAAGGCGATGATGAAGCCATGTTTATCGACCAGGATTTTTTACGCGCTCTTGAATATGGAATGCCTCCTACATCTGGAATGGGCATAGGAATTGACCGGTTTGTGATGTTGTTAACGAATAATCCATCGATTCAAGAAGTCTTGTTCTTTCCTCAAATGAGGGCAGAAAACAATGCGCAAATCATCACCTTCACAGACGAGGAAAAACAAGTTTTGGCTACGTTTAATAATGAAAAAATACAGGCAATAACAGCGCTGCGATCAAAAGTTGAGATGAGCAATAAAGCTTGGGATTCGACGACTAAAAACCTTGTTAAATTAGGGTGTATTCAAATTTATAAATCAGACGATGTCGTTATGGTAAAACGGAATGACTAATCCTCTTCAATCCCCGTTTGGTAGATGTCGGACAAAGAGTAACCCTTGCTTGTTAAAAAGCGAATAATTTTCACTTTCTTTTCATAAGGATTTTTCACAGCGTGTAATAATGCCGTCTTTTTCTCCATCAAGTGTTTTAAATTCATTAAGTATTCATTCGAATCAAGCTCTTTTAACGCCTTTTCAATTATTGATTTTTCAATTTGATAAGACAATAATCCCTTACGAATTTTATATGCCCCCCATTTTTTAATGCGCGACTTTCCGCTAACATAAGCGCTAGCAAATCGAGCGTTATCTAGAAATTTATCTTGCAGCAAGCCGACGATTATAGTCTCTTTTTCTTTGTCTGATAATAAACTAACAGAAAGTTTTTTTTGAATTTGGTGGCTGCACCGATCCTCATAAGCACAATAGCGCTCTAACTTACTTTTTTCCGACAAAAACAAGGCGGAATAGGTAGGCATTTACAATGGAATTTCTTCGTTTTCTTTATCAAAGAAGCCATAATCCAATAAGTTTAAAGAGCTAACCCCAACGATAGGAACCCACTTTTTAAATTTAAAATACCATGCCCACTGCTTGGATCGTAGAAAACCACCCTTTTTGAAAAATCCTTCCAAGTATGGGTGAACCTGAAGAGATGCGCCGCTTATTTTTCGGTCTAGAAGTAGAAAGCTTAAGTTAGCCTCGATTTCCTCTGCAAATAAAATACTTGCCTGTATTTCTCCAGTGCCGCCACATGTAGGGCAAGACTCTGTTGTTTTTATTTCGGTTTGAGGTCGAACGCGCTGACGAGTGATTTCTATAATCCCAAATTTTGAAGGCGGAATTATATTGTGTTTTGCACGATCCGATCGCATAAACTCCTTCATCTTTTCAAAAAGAACTCGATTGTTCTCTTTTTCGTGCATGTCGATGAAATCTATGCAAATAATCCCTCCCATATCTCTGAGCTGAAGCACTCGAGCGACCTCTTCTGCAGCCTCAAGATTTGTTGTTAAGGCATTATTTTCTTGGCCTGTAGCTCCTTTTCGGTTGCCGCTGTTAACATCGATGACATGCATCGCCTCAGTGTGTTCAATGATTAAATAACCACCACTTTGCATAGGAACCTTTTTACCAAAAAGGGTTTTAATTTGCTTATTAATACCAAACTTTTCAAAGACCGGAATTTTTGAATCGTATAATTTAAGAATCTGCTCTTTTCCAGGCGAAATACCCATTATATAGGTTTTCATTTCTGTAAACATAGCCGGGTCATTCACGTGTATACTGGTAAAATCCCCATTAAGCAAATCTCGAAGAATTGAAGTAGTAGTATTTAATTCGCCCAAAACTCGTTTTGGCGCCTCAGCACCTCGTGTATTTTCGTGTATTTTTTTCCACTTACTCAAAAGATCATTTAAGTCTTGTTCCAAGTTTTCTGTATGCCTGTTTTCAGCAACTGTTCGGATAATAACACCGAAGTTTTTTGGAAGAATGCGCTCCATTAATTCTTTTAAGCGTTTCCGCTCTTCCGGCTCTTTAATTTTTTGAGAAATGGATATTTTATTTGAAAAAGGAGCAAGGACTAAGTAACGGCCAGCCAAGGTGATTTCAGAGGAAAGCCTAGGGCCTTTTGTTGAGATAGGCTCTTTTGCAATTTGCACCAAAATAGACTGAGAAGAAGATAGAACAGCGTCGATTTTACCCGCCTTTTCCAAATCTTTTTCTAATTTAAAATTTACTAAATCATGCACACTTTGCTTATTACGCATAGTGTCCTTTGTAAATTTATTTAATGAATTAAATTGATGGCCAAGGTCGAGGTAATGTAAAAAAGCGTCTTTATCATGCCCAACATCAACAAAAGCGGCATTTAAACTTGGAGATAGGCGCCGAATTTTTCCTAAATAGACATCGCCAACAGCAAAGTCTGAATTCCCTCGCTCCTCATGAAGTTCTATTAATTTACCATCTCGAAGCAATGCCAACCAAACCCCGTTGGTCCTTGCGTCTACTACTAGTTCTAAGCCCACGTCAATATTTTTATGTAAAACAATTAAAGCCCAATGTTCTTACATTGAGCTTTAATTAGTTAAAAGGCAAGCTTATTTTTTCTTTTTATGGCGATTTTTTCTTAATCTTTTTTTACGCTTGTGCGTAGCCATTTTATGTCTCTTTCTTTTCTTACCGCTTGGCATATATTAAAGTTTATCTCGTTGATTAAATTTTCTGTGCTAAATACACCTGTTCAAAAACAGGAGTGCAAAGATAGCATATTTTTTTTTATTTCCAAAGAGAGATTACCTTACCTTGACGTCTTTCTTAACACTTTCAACAAATGTTTTCGAAGGCTTGAAAGAAGGAATGTTGTGAGCCGGGATAATTATAGTCGTTTTCTTTGAAATATTTCGCCCGGTTTTCTGTGCTCTTTCTTTAACTATAAAACTCCCAAACCCCCTTAAATAAACGTTATTTCCTCGTGTTAATGATGTTTTAATGGTTCCCATAAATGCCTCAACCGCTCTTAATACTTCGGTTTTTTCTAGGCCAGTCTCTGTGGCAATGTTAGCTACAATATCAGCTTTAGTCATAATAATAATAATTGATTTTTAAATTTCACATTT
>JBILCD010000150.1:0-6003 GCA_044353285.1 Crocinitomicaceae bacterium
TGTCGGGAAATACACCAGAATTAAAAGAAACCACGCATTGGTATTTACCGATGAATAAACATGAAGAATGGTTACGGGAGTGGATTCAAAAAGGAAGCCTAGAGGGGGAGATTATTCATGATCCTAAAACATGGAAAAACCAAGTTGTTGGACAATGTATGTCGTGGATTAATGGAGGTTTGCGTGCTCGCGCTATGACCAGAGATTTAGACTGGGGGATTCCTGTTCCACTACCAAACTCAGAAGGGAAAGTCTTATATGTTTGGTTAGATGCTCCAATTGGTTATATCTCAGCCACTCAACAATGGGCCTTAGATAATGGGAAAAATTGGAAAGATTATTGGTGTAAAGAAGAAGCGAAAGACAGAAAATTGATCCATTTTATTGGCAAAGACAACATCGTTTTTCACGCCATTATTTTCCCAATCCTTTTAAAAGCACATGGAGATTTTATTTTACCTGAAAATGTTCCGGCATATGAATTTTTAAACCTAGAGGGCGACAAATTTTCCACTTCCCGAAATTGGGCCGTTTGGCTACATGAATTCCTTGAACACTACCCAAATAAAGTAGATGAGTTAAAATATGTTTTAACGTCCATTGCTCCAGAAAACAAAGACTCAGAATTTACATGGGCAGACTTCCAAACACGAATTAATTCAGAATTAGCCGATATTTATGGCAATTTTGTTAATCGCGTAACCGTGCTTATCCATAAATATTACCAAGGTGTAATACCTTCCGCTCACGAGCTGACTACTTATGATCAAAAAGTACTTTCTGAAATCGCAACGATTCCAGGTAAAATATCAGACTTATTATATCAATATAAGATTAGAGAAGCGCAACAAGAGATGATGAACTTGGCAAGAATTGGGAATAAATACCTTGCCGATGAAGAACCATGGAAAGTGATTAAAAATAATCCTATACGAGTAGAAACCATCCTTAAAGTAGCACTTCAGATCACTGAAAAGCTGGCTTTGTGTTCACGTGTATTTTTACCAAAAACAGCGGATACATTGCTGAATATGCTTCAGATCAAGTGTGAGGATTGGGAAGTAGCCGATTCCTTGCTCATATCCGGAAATAGTATTGGAACACCCACCATATTATTTGAAAAAATTACAGATGAATGGGTAGAGCATGAAAAAAGCAAGTTAATTACCAGTCCTATTACGAATTCTAAATACCCCATCATGAAAGAATTAATCTCCTTCGAAGATTTCACTAAAATGGACCTTCGCATTGGTCACGTAATAGCGGCCGAAAAAATGGAAAATGCAGATAAACTACTCGTTTTGAAGGTCGATACAGGAATTGATGAAAGAACCATCGTATCTGGAATTGCAAAGCATTACGATGCCGCAGCAATCCTTGGAAAGAAAGTAGTTGTCCTTATGAATTTAGCGCCAAGAAAAATTAGAGGGGTTGAATCGCATGGAATGCTCTTAATGGCTGAAAATAGCGAAGGAGAATTAAGCGCTTTAATCAGCGACAGAGATTTTGATTTTGGCGTAACAATAGCATAGCCGATTGATTGCTATGGTATAAGAAGATGAAATTTAATTCTTCGCATTCACCACTACTAGATATACCCTTTATCTTTTGCCCAACTACTTAATTGAGCGGCATTTGTGAAGCCTAATTTCTTTAGAATGTTATGACGGTGTGTTTCAATTGTTCTATGCGAAACAAATAATTTTTCGGCAATAATCTTAGAAGTCAGACCTTGGGCTATATGTTTAACAATTTCAATTTCTTTCATTGTCAGGGACTTTTTTGAATCCTCATCCTCCACATTTAATAAGGAAGTAAAATTTCGATCTTTAATTTCCGCTGAAATGAAAATTTCACCGTTGTAAACGGCGTGAATACCGCTGATTAACTCTGTCTTATTCGTGTTTTTGGTTAGATAACCTTTGGCGCCTATAGACAGAAACTTTTTTACATACGTAATATCATCATGTAAAGAAAGCCCAATAATCTTTGTTTTAGGTAAGGTATTGGTTATTTTAATGGCTGCTTCTATCCCACTTCCTGCCCCTAGATTTATATCCATTAATATAATGTCTGGACGCAAACTCATCGCCGCATCAAAGGCATTGGATTCAGAATCTGCTGTTCCTACAACATAAATGGAAGGTGCGTCTTTCAATAAAGCAGACCAAGCTTCACTTATAAGTTGATGATCATCAACAATTAAAACCTTGATTATTGTTTCCATACATTGGTATTTGGCACTAAATTAACCATTTAAGGCCTCAGCACCACCAACTATTTCTAAAATCTCATTAGTAATCGCAGCTTGACGCGCTTTATTGTAGGTTAATTTCAAGCTTTTTTGAAGATCTTTGGCGTTATCTGTTGCTTTGTGCATCGCAGTCATTCGAGCGCCATGCTCAGAAGCATTAGAATCTAATAAAGCCTTAAACAATTGTATTTTTAGAGATTTTGGAATAAGGACTGAAACTAATTCTTGTTTGTTGGGTTCGAATAAATAATCAATCGAATTCGAATTATTCTCTGGAATTGGACTAATAAGGGGTAAAAATTGTTCTACTTCTATCGATTGACTTGCAGCATTAATGAAACTATTATACACGACAACAATTTTACTGAACTGCTGCTGCTCATACAAAGACATTACTTGCGTGGCAATAAGCCCAGTGCGTTCAAAGGTAAGATCTAAATAAATATCCTCTAAGATCGCTAATTCGTCATTAATAAAATAATTTGGTGTTTTTTTTATGACGTCTTTCACTTTTTTACCAAGACATAAGACCTTAACGTCAAACGCTTGATAATCTGAAGCGATTAAGTGCTGGACTTTTTTTATAATATTATTATTAAATCCACCACACAAGCCTCGATTAGACGAAATAGCAACAATCAAGATGCTTTTGCTATCGTTTACTTGGGATAGCTTATTCTCAGAAGCATCCGCAACAGCGCTAAGATTACCAAGAATTTCCTTTAATTTACCAGCATACGGGCGTAATTTAGTAACAGCATCTTGTGCGCGCTTCAATTTTGCAGCAGAAACCATTTTCATAGCAGAAGTTATCTGCATGGTTGATCCAACTGACGCTATTCTATTCCGTATTTCCTTTAAATTGGCCATAGTATTAAATGTACAACTTGCCTTAGAGGCAATTCAAATTCAATTAGTATTTCTCTGCAATTTCCTTAGCGCATTTGGTTAAAACATCCGTTATTTCATCCGTATATTTCCCTGCTTTCAAGGCCAATAAAACGTCTGGATGTTTTGCTTGCAAGAAAGTAAGGTATTCTTTCTCGAACGCTTTAACTTGATTAATAGGAACACGTTGAATTAACCCTTTCGTTCCAACAAAAATAATGGCTATTTGCTGTTCAACTGGGTAAGGATCTCCTTCTCGTTGCTTCAGAATCTCAACATTTCGAGAGCCCTTATCTAGCACCGACTTTGTTGCGGCATCCAAATCAGAACCAAATTTTGCAAATGCTTCTAATTCACGGTATTGAGCCTGGTCTAATTTCAAGGTTCCAGCCACTTTTTTCATCGATTTAATTTGGGCAGAGCCACCAACACGTGAAACAGAAATTCCAACGTTAATAGCAGGGCGAACACCCGCGTTAAATAAATCCGACTCTAAGAAAATTTGTCCATCAGTGATCGAAATTACATTCGTTGGAATATAAGCCGAAACGTCACCTGCTTGTGTCTCAATAATTGGCAATGCAGTAAGAGAACCGCCACCTTTCACTAAAGGGCGAAGTGACTCTGGAAGATCATTCATTTGACAAGCGATGGTATCATCCCCGATAATTTTTGCTGCACGCTCTAACAAACGAGAGTGAAGGTAAAATACATCCCCAGGATATGCCTCACGTCCTGGTGGGCGACGAAGCAATAAAGAAACCTCACGATACGCTACAGCTTGCTTTGATAAATCATCAAAAACAATAAGAGCAGGCCTTCCTGAATCCCTAAAAAACTCCCCAATTGCTGCACCAGTCATTGGAGCATAAAACTGCATTGGAGCAGGATCCGAAGCATTAGAAGCCACAACTGTTGTATATGCCATTGCGCCTGCATCCTCAAACTTCTTAACGATACCTGCAACCGTGGATCCTTTTTGACCAATCGCAACATAAATGCAATATACAGGTTCACCACGATCATAGAATTCTCGCTGATTAATAATGGTATCGATAGCAACTGTCGTTTTACCTGTCTGACGGTCACCGATAATTAATTCTCTTTGTCCACGACCAATTGGAATCATGGAGTCGATCGCTTTAATACCTGTTTGTAGAGGCTCAGTAACTGGCTGACGGAAAATAACACCCGGTGCTTTTCGTTCGATAGGCATTTCATAAAGATCACCAGTAATCGGACCTTTTCCATCTATTGGCATTCCTAGTGTATCAACAACACGTCCCACCATACCTTCGCCAATTTTGACAGAAGCGATGCGTCCTAATCTTTTTACCGTATCACCTTCCTTCACTAAAGAAGAACGGCCGAGTAAAACTGCCCCTACGTTATCTTCTTCTAAATTCAAGGCGATTCCTTGTAAGCCACCATCAAATTCAATTAATTCTCCATATTGAACGCCGTTTAGCCCGTAAATACGAGCAATACCATCTCCAATTTGAAGAACCGTACCTACTTCTTGCAATTCAGCTTCTGTTCTGAATCCTGATAATTGTTCCCGTAAAATTGCTGAAACCTCTGCTGGATTAATGTCTGCCATTTTATTTTATTTTTAGTTTTTTAAGTCCTGCGACTTAGTTGGTTAATTCTTGTCTTAAAATTTTTAATTTGCTTGCCACGGATGAATCAATTTGTTTGTCTCCTATTGTAATGATAAAACCACCAATTAATGCAGGATCGATTTTTTCAACCAATCTTAATTCCCCTGTGAAGGTCTTGGATAATTTATCCAATATTTTTTTTCTACTATCATCATCAAGAGCAACGGCACTTATAATTGTTCCCGAAACAATCCCACGATGTTTTTCAAGCAAGGAGCAATAGCCCGAGGCGATGAAAGGAAGCATAGCGGAACGGCCGTTTTTAACAATAAGCGAAATAAATCCTGCACTTAGCGGTTGTAAATCAACGATTAAGGCATTAATGATTTTTATTTTCTTGTCTGTATTAATGATTGGTGAATTAAGGAAACTCAGAAAATCTTGAGAACTTTGGGCCATCGTCATTATTCTAGACATATCATGCAAAACAGGATCTAAGACCTTTTGCTCAATAGACATTTCCAATAATGCTTTTGCGTATCTTATCGCTGCTTTGGTAGATTTCATGACTTAGTTCATATTTATATCATCCGCCAATTTTTCAGCTAAAGCCTTTTGTTTTGCGTCAGTAGATAAATCACCTCGCACAATTTTTTCAGCGATATCCAATGAAAAACCAGCTAACTGATTCTTTAAATCTACAATTGCTGCTGTTTTTTCCATCGCGATACTTGTCTTTGCACTTTCAACAATTTTATTTGCTTCGAGTTTCGCTTTATTTTTAGCATCTTCTATCATCTGAACTGCCGTTTCTTTTGCATCATTCATAATAGCATCTCGCTGAGCCCTCGCTTCTTTTAATATTTTTTCATTTTCGGCCTGAAGTAGCTGCATCTCTGCTTTTGTTTTTACGGCTAACTCTAATGCTTCATGGATTTTTTGTTCTCTAGCATCCACAGCATTTAGAATTGGTTTCCAAGCGAATTTTGCTAATAAAAATAACAAAAGACAAAAAACTAATCCTGTCCAAAACAACAAGCCGTAATCAGGTAATATCAAGTCCATATTTCTATTTTTTTATTAATTTTTAAACTAAAAATATGAACCGCAACCAACCGTTGCGGTTCATATTATTTTTTTTTATTGCTTTGCTCCCAAGAATCCAACTACTACTCCAAAAAGAGCAATACCTTCAACTAATGCTGCTGCAATAAGCATTGCTGTTTGAATTTTTCCCGAAGCTTCAGGGTTACGGGCAAT
>JBILCD010000027.1:0-16720 GCA_044353285.1 Crocinitomicaceae bacterium
GTTACGAATACCAAAACACCCCAAAAGGTTTGTTTTGAATATCCTTCCGAATGTAATATGAGGTAAAAAACAAGTGCTGCAATGAAGAGCGATAGCGGAAAGAGAAAGGCATTTACATCAAATCCAAAGATCAACCACAAAGTGGCAATACTAAAAAGAGTGACTGGAAAAAGAAACAAAAGGAGCCCTATTCCGTACGTAATGCGTTGAACCTTATTTTTCATTTAATGAAATGTAAAGTTAAAGTTAATTAGTTTTATAGAGTTGTTCACATTATTTTTGTGAGAGCAAAATGAATAAATTTAAAGGGGTTACGTTATGATTAACTTGAAAAAAATTAATTTTTTCGCGTTTGTCTTATTTACGGCTTATTCATTTCAAGCCCAAATAGGCATGGGAACCTGGCGGCTTCATGTGGCAACAGGAAAAGCAATTGACGTTGCAAATTCAGACCAACACATCTTCACCGCCTATGAAAATGGCATCTTGCGCTATGATTTCGAAACAAAAGAAAAAAAAATATACACGCAAGTACAGGGTTTGTCCGATATAGAAATAAGCAGTATTTTATTTGATAGCCTTCAAAATGCCCTTTATGTTGGTTATAAAAATGGAAACATCGATAAAATTACTCCTACACAAACGATAAACATCTCCGCCTTGGCGCAAGCGTCAATTCCGGGCTCGAAAAAAATTAATAAATTTTATAGAGATGAGCAGTATCTTTATGTAGCAACAGACTTTTCTGTTCTTCAAATCGACCCAATTAAAGATGAAATAAAAGAAACTTTTTATCCCACAAATAGCCAAGCGCCAATCCTTGACCTCACGGTTGTAGGAGATATTATTTATGCTTTAACCAGCAATAAACTTCTTTATGCTGATAAAACAAATCCGCTTATTCCTAATCAAGCTGCATGGACACTCGACAATCGTTTAGCTTCTTTATTTGAAAATTCGTATGCGGGAATTGAAAGCGTAAACAACCAACTAGTTGCATTATTAAAGACAGATGCCTATGGATCTGACTCTGTTTACCGCTTAACTCAAACAGGACGAGAACTAGTAACAAATTACCCTTTTAGCCTGGAGATTAATAATATCACCACACACAATGGAATGATCGATGTGCTCGCCGATGGCACAACCCTAAGCTATACGAATGATTTACAGCTTTCTGAATCAGTATTAAGTTTTTATTTGGGTATTTGGTATAAGCCTCTTCAAATGTGTTTTGCTAACAATAACAAATGGATTGCCGATGAAACGAGCGGACTTCTTAGAATAATAGAAGATTATTCCTATGAGCAAATTAGTTATCCTGGTCCACGTAAAAATGATTTTTATGCGATGGATTGGCAAAAGGGCAAGCTCGCAATGGCAAGTGGTCGATTGGAATTTAAAAGCCCAGGGTTTTTAAGAAACGGACTGTATACTTTTGAAGACGAAGCGTGGGATTATTCTGCTCCCGAAAACACGGATGAATGGGACAGTATTGACATTCATGATTTTATAGACGTTTCTGTTAATCCAACGAATAAAGATGAAATAGCGACTTCTACTTATTCTGCCTTTCCTGTTTCGGTCCTTAATAAAAAACTAGGGACATGTCAAGTATACGACAACTCCAATTCTACCGTGCAACTTAGTTTAGCTGGAAATGGTTGGGCATTGGCATCTGATGTTTGTTATGATGAAACAGGAAACTTATGGGTACTAAATGGCCTTACTAACCGTCCCCTGAGTGTTTTGGATAAAAATGGAATTTGGCACCCTTTTGATTGCGGAGTAAACGCCCGAAACAAGTACACGACAAAAATGGTTATTGATTACAAAAATAATATTTGGATGGCGACCGAGTCTGCAGGGTTGTTCGGTTATAATTATAATAAGAATTTAGACGATGCATCAACTCATCAAAACGTTCAATTAACCACAGGCCCTTTTAGTGGTGACCTGCCCTCGACTAATGTAACCGCATTAGCAGTTGATTTTGACAACGAAATATGGATAGGTACCGATGCAGGATTTGCCGTTTTATATAGTGCAGAAGGGGCTTTTGATGCCGCCGCCGGCGAATTTAATGCGCAACGCATTAAAGTAAATTTCGAAGGTAATGTTGAGTATGTATTGGGAAGTACCCACATAACAGATATTGAAGTTGATGGAGGAAACAGGAAATGGATTGCAACTGCCTCTGCCGGGATTTTATTACTTTCTGCTGATGGATCAGAAATTCTAGAGCAATTTACTAAAGATAATTCGCCATTGATTTCCGATAATATTTATGACTTAAAAATTGATCACAATACAGGGGAATTATTTATTATTACGGATTTAGGATTGGTTTCATATAGGTCAAATGCAACATATGAGGACCCTGAATATAATAGCGTAATTGTCTACCCTAATCCGGTACGGCCGAATTATGAGGGACTTGTAACAATTCAAGGCATTCGTTACGATTCCGACGTTAAAGTAACCGATATATCTGGTAATTTGGTTTTTAAAACTACATCCAACGGGGGAACGGCTACCTGGAACGGCCGGACGCTTGATGGAAACAAGGCGAGCTCGGGCGTTTATCTTATCTGGACAGCCACCAATCAAGGAAGCAGCAGAAAAGTTGGGAAAGTGGTTCTTATTAATTGAGTTACACCAAGGATAAAATAAGCGTTTATATTCCTCAATTTTTCCATTAAACGTAATAATCAAGTAGACCGAGTCCTCTCAATAGATAATAGGGATTATTAAACGCATTAAGGTGATATTTTTTCTTTAATTTTACACAAAAAAAACCATGTATCCAGAAGCACTAGTAAAACCAATGAAAGAAGACCTAACTAACGTAGGGTTTTCGCAATTAACATCAAGCGAAGAAGTAGATCAAACCATTCAGAATTCAAAAGGAGTTTTGCTTATGGTGGTAAATTCTGTTTGTGGCTGTGCTGCAGGTAATATGAGACCTGGAGTTAAACTTTCTTTACAAGTGGATAAAAAACCCGCTACTCTTTGTACCGTTTTTGCAGGAGTAGACAGTGAAGCCGTGAGTCAGGCGAGGAAGTATTTTTTACCCTATCCACCCTCATCACCTTCTATTGCATTGTTTAAGGATGGTGAATTAGTTCATTTTCTAGAAAGACACCACATTGAAGGCGGTACCGCTCAAATGATAGCTGCGAATTTAACTGCGGCTTACGAGGCTTATTGCTAAGTGTGAAAAAGCTATTTTTTTTAAGCACATGTTCTACGTGCCAGCGAATTATTAAGCAGTTAGCCCTGCCAAGCGACTTGGAATTAATAGACATTAAACAAACTAATATTGACCTGGAATCATTAGAATTTATTCGCGATAAAGCAGGAAGCTATGCATCCCTTTTTTCCAAAAAAGCGATGAAGTACAAAGCACAAGGATTGGATAAAAAGACACTTTCCGAATCTGATTATAAAGAGAAGATTTTAGAGGAATATACATTTATAAAGCGCCCAATCATTTGTTACAATGATTTTTTATCAATCGGAAATTCAAGCGAAGAAGTGGGAAAAGCGATTCTTTATTTTCAAGAATTATCCTCGTTTTAGCAAACGCTTTTCTAAGGTTACAACCAACAAAACATAAACAAATAGCAGGGTGTTTCCAAGCATTAAGAGCGACCAATTAACGTCTTTTAGTGCTACGTTGAAGAATAGGCGAGCTAAGGTAAAAATCAAGAAAAACAAAACTGCCACGCCAATGTAAACTGCGAATTTTGTGGTGTTGTATGGGATTTTGTAGTGTTTTTGTCCTAAGTAATACGAAAGCATCATTTGAAGCGCATAAACAATAAGCGTTGCCCAAGCGCAAGCCATAAAACCAAATTTAGGAATAAACAAAAGGTTAATTCCAATAGTGAATAAGGCCCCAACTAATGCAATATAAGCTCCAAACTTTGTTTTTCCGCTGAGCTTATACCAAATACTTTGATTGTAATAAATGCCTAAAAAGACATTAGCTAATAACAAGATTGGCACTACCTTCAACCCCTCCCAATATATTTCCGTCCGAATAAAAAACTTAAATAGGCTCACATTAACACTCACTGCTAGAAAGACGAAACAAACCACAGCAATAAATAAATTCATAATTTTTGAATATACTTTATTCCGATCCTCATTTTTTAATTGTTCAAAAAAGAATGGTTCCGCAGCATATCGATAGGCTTGCAATAAAATAGTGACTAACATGGCTAATTTATAGCAGGCGCTATAAATTCCCACCTCAGCTTCAGCGGCTTGTAGCGAACCCGGAATCAAGGGGTCGTATAATAGTTGTTTTAGAAGAATCCGATCAATCGTCTCATTCACAATACCAGCGAGCCCGGCAATAACAAGCGGAAAAGAATACCTCAACAATACCTTGACAAGCGCCCAATCAATTTTTAGAACGACTTTTGAAATGATGTCATACACCATGATAATTTTAATTAATGACGCACATAGATTTGCAATTAGAATAAACAAAACCCCTTCTTCAGGTCGCGACGGGTCAAAAAACCCAAGTAATAAAATAAGGTTTAAGGAAATATTTACACCGATAGAGATTAATTGAATTATCGTAAACCGAAGCGCTTTTTCTTCGGCCCTAAGACGCGCAATAGGGATCGATGCTATGGCATCAATACAAACAATTGCACCCAACAAAACAATGTATTCATTATGCCCTTCATACAGCATGAAGTTAGCAAGATCCGTATTAAAATATAGTAGTCCGAAGTAGAAGATGATGTTAATTGCCAACACGGAGATGAAGCTATTTGAAAACACTTTTTCTTTATCATCACTACTTTGAAGAAATCTAAAGAATGCCGTTTCCATTCCGAATGGTAGAAAAACAACAAAAAAGGCTACCCAAGAATAAAGCTCGGAAACAACACCATAATCTGATGGATTCGAAAAAACTGCGCTACTGGTGTATAAAGGAACCAATAAATAATTAAGCAGTCTACCGACAATACTCGAAAGCCCATAGGTGGCTGTTTGTCCAAGAAGTCGCTTAATATTAAGGTTCATTATTTCCTAAAACCGGGTTTTTCTTTTGCTATAAAGGCACTTGTTCCTATTTTAAAATCCTGCGTCCCAAAACACTTTCCAAACGCTTCAATTTCTATTTCATAGCCATTAACGCCCGTTGTAAAGCCTGCATTTATAGCTGTAATGGCTGATGCAATGGCTGAGCCTGAATTTTTCATTATTTTTTTTGCGAGATCATGCGATTTATTAAGCAAGTCCTCTGGCGCGACAATATGATTAACAAGTCCGATTCGCCAGGCTTCTTCCGCAGAAATCATCCCAGCGGTAAAAATAAGTTCGTTAGCACGTCCTTTTCCTACGAGTTGGGCTAAGCGTTGCGTGCCACCATATCCTGGAATTAGCCCCAAAGAAACTTCTGGCAATCCAAATAATGCGCTTGTCGCCGCTACGCGAAGATGACAAGCCATAGCTAGTTCTAATCCGCCACCCAATGCATATCCATTTATTACCGCAATAACCGGCTTTGATAAATTCTCAATTAAATTAAACAACGATTCTTGACCAGAATAAGCGAGCTCGCCTCCCTGTGCAATTGAAAACGATACAAATTCTTTAATGTCGGCTCCAGCTACAAAAGATTTGTCACCTTGCCCCGTAAGTAATATAACGCCAATTGCTTTATCATCATCAGCCAACTTAAAGGCCATACTTAATTCTGAAATCGTCTCTTTGTTTAAGGCATTGAGCTGCGCAGGACGATTAATTGTTATGGTTTGAATACCATTTTCGCTCGTAATTAATAAATTTTGATACATCTTGCTTTATTTAGATGGGCTAAAGTTACTATTTTTTTTAAGCCCTAAAACCTTGATAAACTTAGTGTTTTTTAATTCTTAAGGATTGTTTATCCGACAACAAACGAATAATAATCGAAAGTAAACGAAAACTAACCGAATCTAATTTGACTTTGCAGGAACCTTTGCACCGTTGATATCAAACAATGGCGTTTGAAACAGCACAATTAACAAACTATTTTAAATAAAATAAACAATGAATGCATTAAAAAACAAGGTTAATCTAATTGGCCGCTTAGGAGCACAACCCGAAGTAGTAACGTTTGATTCAGGCAAGACACTTGCCCGATTCACCATGGCCACTAACGAGAATTACAAAGATAAAAATGGCGAATGGAAAGAGACCACACAGTGGCACACGATTAATACCTGGGGAAAAACAGCCGAACGAGTTAAAGAAAAACTTAATAAGGGACAGGAAATAATTTTAGAGGGGAAGCTTGTAAATCAGTCTTATGAAACGACCACAGGTGAAAAACGATTTTCAACAGTTATAGAAGCGACCGAGTTTTTGGTAATCAGCGAAAAAAAAGAATCAATTAAAAAATAAATTCTAAATCATACGTTAATGAACCACGTGAATTTAATCGGAAAAATGGGATCTTCCCCAAAAATTGCTAAATCAGAAACCGGACGACAAGTCGCCCGGTTTTTATTAGCAACTAGTGAACATATTTGCGACAGCAAGGGAAAAATCGTTGCCATAAACATAAACCACAGAATAACGGCTTGGGGCAGATGGGTTCCTTTCATTGAAGAATATGGCATTAAAGGCACACGCTTAGCTATAGAAGGACGCTTAATAAATCGGGTTTGTCAAACCCAAGGAGTTGAAGCACACATCACAGAGGTAGAGGTAAATGACCTTATCATCATGTAATATAAACTAATCTAACGAGGACCGGCTTTCAACGGCGCCGCAATGATCACGGATTTGCCGGTCCCACTATATATAAATACAATTAAACAAACAAATAACTCATGAATACAATTAGAAATTATGTTACTCTGGTGGGCAGTATTGGCACCCCAGCAAAAATAACCAAATACGAAGATGGCAAATCAGTTGCCAGATTTAGTTTAGCGACTCAAAAAGTAGCTCGAAATAATGACGGAAAATATACCGCGAAAATCCAATGGCATCGAGTATATGCATGGGGAAATTTAGCGGGATTCATTGAGGAATATGCTGAAAAAGGCAAAAAAGTAGCCATTCATGGCCGCCTAGTAAATAGAAGCTATATTACCGATCAAGGAAAAAAGAGAAGCATGACCGAGGTGGAACTCCGCCAGATTATAGGACTTTAAGTTCCGTTTAATTAACAGAAAAGCAGCTTAGGCTGCTTTTTTTTATGCCAAAAACTCACGTTTGTTTGTCCGGGCTAAAACTTAAAATTGTTTTTTAGTAATTTCTATAATCATTCCATAATTGAGAGCGGAGACCAATAAGGGGTAAATACTGAATCGAGTATAGGTACGAATTCCCTTGGTTTTTTAGATCATAACGTAATGCAAATTCAACAAAGCCATTGATTGCTCCTTTCTCCATAATTTGATAATTAAACTGAATGTTTAAGCGAAAAAAATGTTGCTTACTGCCTTGTCCAATAAAAGTCCCAAAATCATAAGGCCTTAAGGTATAGGCTTCATAAATTTGGCTGCCATAACTATAATTATCTTTATCTCCACCTGCCAATCCGTATGAGGCGACTAATTTACCCAAACATTTGTTTTTTTGCCATTTTAACTCCCCAAGAATTTCAGCAAAATTAGCCCCCAGGGGATGACTTAATGTACTGTTGGAGTTCCCGTAATTTAGAAGAGGGCTTAAGTGTGAATAGGTGTATGGCCTTACAGCATTGCATTCCACACGATAGAAAAATTTGTTCGCGCCTTTTCCCAACCAACCTTTTATACCGATTTGCCCACCTATTTTATTCGCCCACCAGCCTGATTTTTTTCGTATTTCAGACAATAGAAAATCATCTAATATAAATTGGGTATACATTCGATGCTTTTTATATTTAAGGGTAAAACCCCCGCCCAATAAAACGTTATCAGAGGAACCAACAGCATATTCTTGTGGCCGATAAAAAACAAAGGGATTCAAGTATTCTGGATCAAAGCCACGTTGAAGTAAAGTGTCCTTCGCTTGAAAAATGACAGATTCGAACAGATTGATGTTAAGCCATTTTGTTGCGTTCCAACTTAGAAAATGGCTTGAGGCAAACTTTAATCGCGTTTTGTTTTGATATTGCTCTGTCAGCCCCTGATAAAGTATTGTATATTCAAGATGCCAAAAATTAGTTTGCATTCTACCAAAAGCATAGGGTTTACCGTAGTCACTTAAAAACAAAGACCGACACCCTTCTCCAATAAAATTTTTATCCAGGCCTAGTTGGAAGTTGAAATTTTTTTGAGGTTGAAAGGCAATTCTTCCCATTGGCGAAACGCCCACGATAGAATTTGGCTGGTCGTTATATTCTTGATAAGGCACTTTAAATAAATTGTCAGCCTGTTCTAAATAAGTAATTCCTCCAATACGATAATACCAACTTTTATGAGGCTGGCCTTCTACAAAACCTCCGCCACCAAATCGATAGTTTAAGATATTATTATACTGAAAAGCAAGGTCTAGAACGGGAATAATTTGCATTTGTTTACCTATTTCAAAGCCGATTTTCGCAATATTTAATTGAATACTAGGGTAAAAGTTGTCATGTCGTGTTAATTCGGCTGTTTTTAAGCTATCGTTTGGCCGCGGTTCAATTAACCAATCTACCGCAATTTGTGCCCTTGAGATGGTACAGATACAGCACATAAAAACCGATAAAACGCCCGCTTTAATAATCATTGTAATGGTTCATTAAACTTGTTCGTATACCCACATTAAGCAATAGATTTTTTTGATCAGTGGAAGGATAATTAAATCGATACGTTAAATTGGAAAAGACGCTTAAATTAAGTTTTTTATTAATTTGATAAGAGAGTTCAACTTGTTCAAGGGCCAGCCAATTATTATCAGGGGTACTATACTTCGTTATTGGTAATAGGGAATTTTTTTGATGATCGATCAATTGATATACAATTGATTTTCCTTCCGCGGAAAAGCATTTCCACCGCCAGTTTATTCGCACTATTAATTCTCTGAACCCATTTCCTTTGATATGAGCCAAGGGTAAATTATACTGCGAATAAGAAAGAAATTGAGCCGGTGCTTGATACATGTGACTTGACACTTGATTATATTCCAACTGCATGAAAAGTGTTTGCAATCCAAATAATTCATATGAACGACAACCTAGTTGAAAAGCGGTCTCTACTTTCTGCCCAGGCGCAAATGCTGCTTGTCCATAAAGCCGGATTTTGGAATTAATCACCCAGTTGAAATTCAAGCCTGTAATTGCATAGGCGATACTATCTGACACAAGGTGTGCTAAAAATGGGACGGGACTGTAATACAATGGATTTAAGGCACTTGTTTTAATTGAATCCCCCTTTGCCCAAATGGCCCCATCAAACAAACTAATTGTCAAACGGCTAGTTGCGGCAAAACTAATGTAATTTACAGCAAGCCCTTTAGGTTGGTAATATCCTTCCACGGTCGTATAGTTCGGTTTACGCACTAAATTTAATAAGCGACTTCGCAAATAATTAAACGTCCAACGTGGCAAAAACTGATAGTCAACCCTGACATATGGTGAGCCAACAGCATTATCAGAAAGCAATAGAGATCGGTATCCTGCGCCAATGAATTGCTGATTATTACCCGCCATCACAGTAATATTTTTAGTAGCTCGAAAGACAAAGTTTCCAATTGCGTAGCCATAATCAAAACCGCCATTTTTAAATGGTTTGGTCCTTGCGGCGCCAGGTACAACCGCGTTTTGAACATTGTATTGATTGTTCGCTGTGGGATAAATTTCGCCATGCTCACTCATGTAGGAACTTTCGTAAGAACTAAACCGCGCTTGATTTTCATAGAAAGATGTCGAAAATGAAAACCGAGGAGTGATGTCACCTAAAATAATTAAGCCTCGGCTATTTTGATATAAAAAACGATTAGCTGAATCCACTAAATCGTTTCCCAATGAAAAGTGACAAAGCGGTGAAATTTCCAATTTAAAATCTTCCCCCTTTACTTTGATGAGGTGCTCGTCTCTAAATCTTTTCGTTTTTGTGGGGTGCAATGTGTCGTATTTTCTTTCACCAAACGTGCACGTCCATTTTTCTTGGTTCTTGCTTATTGGGAGAAATGATGCGCTTGTATTTTTTTTATAGAGTTGGTCTTTAAAATAAGTTCCAATTGGCTCCAATTGACTCTGCCCAGTGGCCCAGTGGAAAATTAAAATAAATAATAAGACAATTTTAGTATTCATTTATAATTAGCAATAAAGCCCTTTGTTTTTGCTATAAAAAAAGGATTGGTAAGGTCTTCTTTGTTATATCGCAATCGTGTTCCTTCTATGGCGTGGTTTACTTCTCCCCCCAATGCCTCTAAAATAGCTTGGCCAGCGGCAATATCCCATTCCATGGTTGGCGCAAAGCGAGGATAAACATCTGCGGTTCCATTTGCAAGATCAAAAAACTTTAGAGAAGAACCCTTCGAAAGATACTCAAGGTCTTTCGTTATTAGCATTATATCTTCAAAGAATTTTTTACCTAATTCAGAAGGGTGGCTTCTTGATCCAATAACAATTAGTGGATGATTAATACCATCTCCTCCAGGTATATGTTTCCATTTTGAGGCTTCGCTGACATCGCCATAAGAACAGGAATAAACCCCTATTTCTTTTCCTCCAAATAGTATTTCTTCATATACTGGTGATGCAATCAGGCCAAAAACAGGATAACATCCTTCAATAAAGGCGATATTAACAGCAAACTCCCCGTTTTTTTTAACAAATTCTTTAGTGCCATCAAGCGGATCGACACACCAAAAACTTGCCCATTCCTTTCTTTCCTGGTATTTTGTATTAATTGTTTCTTCGCTGGTAATTGGAAAGCCTAGGGGCTCTAAATGGTCATGAATTATTTTTGAAGAAGCTAAGTCTGCATTGGTTAGTGGAGAACCATCTTCTTTGTATTCAAGATTAATTACATCAATATAAATGCGCATGATTTCTTTCGAGGCTGCAATTGCGGCATGAATTGCGCTTAGATATTTTGCTTCGATCAACAAAGGGTTTAGAGTTGCATTTCAGGAACAAACTCTGGCACAATTAATCTACCTTCTGTTTTTGCTATAATTTCCTCAACGGAAACACCTGGGGCGCGCTCAATTAGGTGAAAAGCGCCATCAATGATGGAAAGAACGGCTAATTCGGTTACTACTTTTTTGACGCAGGCGACACCAGTAAGTGGCAAGGAACAATTTATGAGTAATTTCGATTCGCCCGACTTGTTACTGTGCATCATCGCAACAATAATATTATCAGCAGATGCAACAAGGTCCATTGCGCCACCCATGCCTTTTACCATTTTACCAGGAATCTTCCAATTAGCAATATCTCCATTTTGTGAAACTTCCATAGCCCCTAAAACAGTTAATTGCACATGTTGCCCACGGATCATAGCAAAAGAAGTAGCGGAATCAAAAAAAGCAGCTCCAGGAAGTGTTGTAATGGTTTGTTTTCCGGCATTAATTAGATCAGCATCTTCCTCGCCATCAAAAGGGAAAGGACCCATGCCAAGAACACCGTTTTCGGATTGGAATTCTACCTCAATACCCAGGGGAATATAATTTGCGACTAAAGTAGGAATACCAATACCAAGATTTACATACCAACCGTTTTGCAATTCTTGTGCAATTCTTTTCGCGATACCTATTTTGTCAAGTGCCATTTAATCTCTTTTTCTTACAGTTCTTTGTTCAATTCTTTTTTCAAATTTTTTTCCTTGAAAAATACGTTGGACAAATATTCCTGGCGTATGAATTTCATTGGGATCCAATGCACCTACTGGTAACAATTCTTCCACTTCAGCAATCGTTATTTTACCAGCCATCGCCATAAGCGGATTAAAATTTCTTGCAGCGGCTTTGTACACTAAATTCCCAGCCGTATCTCCTTTCCAAGCCTTAACAATAGCAAAATCAGCGGTCAGCGCCTCTTCAAGTATGTGTGGTTTTCCATTATAGATACGAACTTCTTTTCCCTCGGCGATTTCAGTACCAAAACCTGCCGGAGTATAGAATGCCGGGATACCTGCCCCACCAGCACGGCACCTTTCAGCCAAACTTCCTTGAGGAATTAGGTCAACTTCAAGTTCGCCAGAAAGCATTTGTCGTTCAAACTCATCGTTTTCACCGACATATGAACTGATCATTTTTTTGATTTGCTTCGTTTCTAATAGCAAGCCAAGCCCAAAACCATCCACCCCAGCATTATTAGAAATACAGGTGAGTCTTTTTGTTCCTTTCCGAACCAATTCTCCTATAGAATTCTCAGGAATTCCGCACAACCCAAATCCCCCAAGCATTATGGTCATACCATCTTGTATATCCCGCAAGGCCTCCTCGGCATTTTTGACTACTTTATACATATTTACCAGGCAGATGAAGTGTCTACCCAAGGCGCGGGACCACCCCCCGAAAAACCTGATGGAGGGCCAGGCTCATTGGTAGTATAATCTGGTGGTGCCTCAAAATCTAGAATTGAATACCCAATATTTGGATCTTTATATACTCTCTGCATATATAGGCCATATATAGGCAAAGCAACCCGAGCTCCCTGACCAATTCCAGTAGATTTAAACCGAACAGAGCGATCTTCAGCCCCAACCCAAACACCGGTAACCATGTTGGGAGTAATACCAATAAACCAACCATCTGAATTATTTTGTGTGGTTCCGGTTTTTCCAGCTGTTGGAGGAATTTTCCCATACTTTCCACCCCTTAAACCACGTCCGGTACCTTTATCAACAACGCCTTTCATCATTTTTATGATTTCGTAGGTAGTCGTTGAATTTAAAGCTTGGATTTCTTGTCCCCCAGCCTCATAAATCACCCTGCCATTCCTGTCTTCTATTCGTTCAATCGCTGTTGCTCCTACATAAACCCCGTTATTAGGAAAAACACATTGAGCAGAAACAAGTTCAAAAAGAGACAAGTCCATGCTGCCTAAGCACATTGGTGGCACAACATCTTTAGGGTCAAGTTTTATTCCTAGTTTCTCTAACAATGAATTTATTTGATATGGCCCTCCGGATTTGTTTGTTGGATCATGCGGCCCCATTTTAGCCATGACGGCCACTGTTGTTGGGTTTGATGAATATGTAAGACCAGATGTCACGCTGCCTGCCGCACTCCCTCTCGGACAATACCTTCCTGCCTTTTGTCCTAATTCATTTATTAAATCAATGCAGTAGTCCCCACTAGAAAAGGTGGTATTTGGATTAACAACCCCAGCCTCTAATGCAGCGGCATATACAAAGGGTTTAATTGTAGAACCAACTTGTCTTTTTCCAAGGCGGACATGGTCGTAGGCGAAATGTTTAAAATTTACTCCCCCAACCCAAGCCTTAACGAAGCCGGTTTTTGGGTCAATAGACACAAGTCCAGCATGTAAGAAAGCTTTATAATATCTAATAGAATCATTTGGAGACATAACCGTATCCACCTCCCCTCTCCAAGAAAAAACAGTCATTTGAGTTGGTGTATTGAAGTTTTCTGTTATTTGATTATTAGTGTATCCTTGCTCAATTAAAAATTTATATCGTGGAGTTGATTTACGTGCATTTTGCATGATTAAATCGACTTGAGCTTTATTTATACTATTGGAAAAAGGATAATTGTTTAACCCAGTATTATTTTTATTAAAAGCAGGCTGTAAGGTTGTTTTTATGTGCTCTTCAACAGCTTTTTCTGCATGTTTTTGCAGCCGGCAATCAATAGTAGTATATATTTTAAGGCCATCATTATATACATCATACGGTATTCCGTCTTCCCGCATATATTTCAGTTTGCCGTTTTCATTTTTAGTGTTAAATAATTCAGTTATTTCTTTTCTCAGGGCTTCTTTAAAGTATGGTGCTAAACCCTCTTTATGATCTACCACTTGATAATCAGTTATAATGGGTTGCAAGCATAAGCTGTCATATTCTTTTTTTGTAATCTTGTGTTTCAAGCTAATATTTCCACTTTCACTATTTTTAAGCCATTGAAAAAGAACTTGATTTCTTCGCTGAAGAGCCCTTGTAGAATCTTTTTTTCGTTCATTAATACACCATTCTTTTTGCGTATCACCACCCAAATCCTTTTTTCCTTTTGCTAAGACCGAATAATTTTTCTTTTTAAAACTGTAAGGATTATAGAGGCTAGGGTTTTTGCACATGCCCACAAGTAAAGCCGCTTCGGTTTTGCTTAGATTTATAGGTAATTTATTAAAATAAGCCTTCGATGCATTCTCAATTCCTACAGCATTATATAAAAAATCAAATTGATTAAGATACATGGTTAAAATTTCCTCTTTGGTATATCTAGACTCCAATCGAACGGCAATAATATTTTCTCTAGCTTTTTCGTTTAAGCGTTGAAGTTTTCCTAAAACGACGTTAGGTTCACTCGAATTGTTTCTTCTTCTCGCTTCAATCGTAAATAATAGTTTGGCAAGTTGTTGAGAAATTGTTGAGGCGCCTCCTGCACCACCCAGCGAAGAAAAAGAACGAAGTAAAGATTTAAAGTCAATTCCAGAATGCTCGTGAAATCGTTCATCTTCTGTTGAAACCAGCGCATCAAAAACGTAAGGTGAGATGTCTTGATATTTAGCACTGGTTCTATTAACTTTCCAATACCGCCCCATTGTGTCTCCTTGTGCCCCAATAATAATGGACGCCTGCATTTCTGGGGGATTATCCATCATAGAAACAGGAGGCAAGCTGTTTTCGGATTGAAAGAGAAATAATGCTGAAACAGCAAAAAATGGC
Organism: Crocinitomicaceae bacterium; assembly: GCA_044353285.1. Lineage (GTDB taxonomy): Bacteria > Bacteroidota > Bacteroidia > Flavobacteriales_D > Crocinitomicaceae > UBA952. The sequence goes on from JBILCD010000027.1 coordinate 14,790, forward strand.
AATAAAGCAAAAGCCCAAAAATAAATAGCTGTTTTATTTTTTGTTTTGTCTGAAACAGGCATCTCAACTTTTTTCATATTATAAAGGTAAATAATTTTATCTTAATACATCCATTCTATTACTATCTAGTTTTAATAGCAGAAAAATCATTATGCTAAAAGATATAACAGATGACCCCCCATAGCTAAAAAAGGGAAGGGGAATTCCAATTACCGGAGCAAGCCCAATGTTCATTCCGATATTAATTGCGAAGTGATAAAATAAAATCATAGCGACACAATAAGCATAAACCCTTATAAAAACAGATCGCTGTCTTTCAGCAATAAATAAAATACGTAAAACCATAAAAAGATAAACAAGAATAAGCACGATACCGCCACTAAACCCCCATTCTTCGGCGAATGGACAAAAAATAAAGTCTGTTTCGCTTTCAGGCACATGATTACTTCTTACACTAGAGACAGAGGCTTTTTTATAGCCCTTTCCTGTTAGACCACCAGAACCAACAGCAGCCATTGCTCTATTTCGATTATAATCATTCCCATTTGGGTCCTCTTTCATCCCTAAAACGAGTTCTATTCTATTTTTTTGATGTGTGGCCAAATGATTAAAAGCCGTATTCACTAAAAAGACAAGAGACGACAGTATCAAAAATCCCAAAATAATTACTAAAAGGATCTTTGGCCGATCCCTTTTCGTACTAAATACCCGAAAAAAGATAATGCTTAAAATAGAAAGGGCGGCTAATATAAGCACTATAAAGAAAACCCCATTAATTTTAATATTTGGGAAGAACCACAATTCAAATAAAGAGTCGTTTAGCATAAGTGTGACAGCAAAGAGCAGCAGAAAAACAAATAATACAGGAATGAAATGGCTCCCAATCCACGTAGATTTAAACTTTAGTCCACGAAACGAAAATAATAAGCGCAAAATTATAGGGTCGAAAGTTAAACCTTCACGATACAAGACAAAAAGAAAAGAAGAAAAAACAATTAGCGTTCCCGCATCAGGTTGAGCCGCAATAAGAATAGACGGGATAAATAATATCCCAACGGCATACAAAACGGTTTTAATGGTTTGTTGTTTAATGATTAATTCACTTATGTATTTGGCCAACAATAAAGAGGTGGAAATTTTAGCAAACTCCGCAGGTTGTATACCCATAGAACCAATTCCAATCCAAGCTCTTGCGCCATTTATAGGGGGCATAAATAGAACAATAATGAGCATCACAATTGTAGCAGAGTAAAATAAAAGCGCGTATTTTACATAAATAGAAGCGTCGATTAAAAAAACTATAAGGCCTAGAAATAAAGAAATACCAAGCCAAATCATTTGTTTTCCATACTTCTCACTTAACGAAAAAACATTAGGGTGTTCTTCCGAAAAAGAAACAGAATAGACTGTTGCTATGCCAAAGAACAACAGCACAAAAAAAGAGGCGAGTAAAGGCCAATCAACATGTGCTAGTAAAGAGTTAGATTTTCTCATGGGCCTTTAACATAATTGATATGCTTCTCAAGTATAGACTTTTCTCTTTCTGGATTTACTGTTTGCTTTAAGTATTTCTCTATAATTAGGCTAGCTATCGGCGCCGCCCAAGTACCTCCTGCCCCAGCATTTTCAACAAATACCGCCACACAAATCTTAGGGTTTATCATAGGCGCAAAGGCAATAAAACAAGAATGGTCTTCTCCCTGAGGATTTTGTACGGTGCCCGTTTTTCCACAAACAACAATGTCGGCAAGCCTAGCTAATTTACCCGTTCCTCCCGCCTCATTCACAACCCGCCTCATACCCTCCACAACCGGATCGAAATTTTTTTGATCTACCATTGTTATGTTTTTAACAGTAAATTTTTTGTGAGGCCCCTTTCCCCCGATTGATTTAACAAAATGTGGCGCATAATACCAACCTTTATTAGCAAT
>JBILCD010000151.1:0-5979 GCA_044353285.1 Crocinitomicaceae bacterium
TCGGCTGTTTGGCGCGTCTTAACCTCGGCAATTATCAATGAATCATTTTTGCTTAACACAATGTCTATTTCGTGCTTCTTAAAGCGAAAATTTCGCGCTTCAATTTTATATCCTTTAGATACTAATAAACTACAGGCTGTTTCCTCACCCCATTGCCCCAACTCTTCATTTGTCATAACTTCTTTTTATGAAGTTACGTTTTTTTTACTACTTAAGCAAATGAATAAAGCCATGTCCTTCTAGCTCTTGGCCACCAATTCCAATGGCTGTAAATTTATAAAAATAAATTCCATCGCTTACTGGCTTTCCATCTGAATCGCCATTCCAACTTGGGTTGTTATTAATTAAATCGTCACTAAACTCTTCAAACACAATATTTCCCCATCGATTAATAATAATAAGATTCAGTGAAGTAACATTTTTCCAAGTCAAAAAGAATTCATCATTTTTAGTATCCTCATTTGGTGTTAATACATTAGGTACACTTATTTCTGGGTAAGGATAAATACAATTTGATGGCACGTTCACATTCGCCAGTGGGTTATAATTGGTTGCTTCAGGGTCGTTGCAGTCGCACACATCAACCTGAATAACGAGTGTAAACGTATCCGAACAAAATTGACCTTGCGAGACCACCAAGGTGGCTGTGTAGCTTTCAGGAACAGGTGTAGTATACGTCATGCTTTGATTACTGGTGGTAGTAGCATTAGCCGTTTGGCCATTGCCAAAATTCCAATTATAAGAGGTGCCGTTTTGACTGTTGTTGGTAAATTGAACCGTTAACGGAGAACAACCGGAAACAGGAACTGCGGAAAAATTAGCAACAGGAGGGGCAATAATATCAACAAATGCACTGTCTGTAGTTGAACAAACCGCATCAGTTACGGTCACTTGATACCAAGCACTAACTATATTTTGTATGGATTGAGTAGTTTGACCCGTAGACCAGCTATACGTGACATTTCCATTGGTTCCTGACGTTTGAACAGACAATGAACCACTGGGTACACACGAAGAATTTACCACGGTAATGTTGTCAATGGAGATTGTTTCTAATACAGTCACAGTGGCTGTATCCGTTTGAGTAAAATTACATTGGTCAGTAGCTGTCACTAAATACTGAACGACACCATTTTGAGATACGTTAACATAAAATGAGTCAACGATCGAAACAGGACTCCCCGTTAATGTCGTCCACACAAAATCATATGGTCCATAACCCCCAGAGGCCGAGGCAGTTAATAATACTGAGTCCGGGAAACATTGAACTAGAACATCCGACTCTATGATGTTTATTATGGGCCCATCGCCAATGTAAATGGTGCCCTGCGATGTGATGGTGTCACCACAAGGATTGATAATGGATACCGTAATTGTTACCGATTCAAAACCTTCATTCAAGCCGTCTTGGACGGGGGTTAGATTCAATATAACCGTATCTTGACCTGGTAAAAATACAATAGGATTGATCATATTGTTATAGTCTACCCCTTGAGTTGCCGTTCCATTGATCGTGTAGTTGATAATTAGAGTATCGCCCATTTGGGTATCTGGTCGAGTAAAAATAAAGTCTGCATAGGTGCATCCCTCCACAATCGTAGTGTCTCCCGAAACTGTTGCTACGGCAACACTAACAGCAGAAGATGAAAAAGATCCTGCTTCTAAGAAAACCCCTGAATCGTAAGCTTGATCTAAGACATTCGCAATGGCAAACTTAATGTGATACGTTTGGTTGCACTGAACAGAAGCAGATGCTGTTAATTTAACCGTGGTCCCGTCGTACTGAATGGCATCGCCATAGGTATCTTGAGGAAATTCATTAAAGACGTAGTATTGAGAATTGGTAACCGGATTTATATTGTTAATCGTAACAGGTATTCCACCCGGAATAACCGCAATGTTTGCCCCTCCGTTGGGATACCCTGGAAAGGTAAAAGGCCCAGAAATACCCGGTCCCCATAGGAAAATACCAAAGGCATCATTGAATGAAGAATTGTTTGGCGGAGCAAACTCAATGTACTCATCCGAGCCGAAAAGATAATTAAAAATTAGGGTGTCGCCCGCAGGGATAAAATCAAACTCTAAAAGAACACCATTCTCAATAGATCCATTGGCAATGGCATTCAAATCAGGGTCGAAAGACACAGATTGTGAGGTGCCAGGATTGGTTGAAGTTCCACTGGAATTGGGTCCTGCAGCACCCATGGCATCACCGGTTGTTAGAATGATGCCCGAAGTCATGGGAAAGGTACCGTTCGCATTGGTAAAGTAACCAATATTACCAAAAGGTGTATTGGCCATTCCAGCAACACCATTGATGGTGATATTAGAGGCCGTAACACCAGAACCCAAGAGGACGCTGTTAACCAATTGCTGAGGTGTTTGGGTACTCGTAACGTTAATATTTTGAGAAAAAATGTGTGCGCAGACACTAAAAAATAGGGTAATTGTACAGACTAACTTCATTCGTTGACTTTTTATTTAATATAACTTTGTCGTTTAGACCTAAACTTTGTTATTTTAGTTGCATTTCAATCCAATTCATGCCAAACATTCATCAAAAATATAGTATTTTCGAAAGATAATTAAAAAATTAATATTACTGATGTTAAACAGCCAAGCGTATATCCAAAAAAATCGGGAAAAATTCTTATCGGAATTGCTTTCCTTACTCAAAATACCCTCTGTTTCCGCTGACCCTTCGTTTACTAAAGATGTAAATGATTGCGCCGAAATTCTCGCCAAAAACCTTCGGGAAATTGGAATAGAAAGAGTCGAAATTTGTCAAACTGCAGGATTTCCAATCGTGTATGGCGAGAAAATTATCGATGATTCATTACCAACTGTATTAGTGTATGGGCATTATGATGTGCAACCAGCAGACCCGTTAGATTTATGGACATCCCCTCCTTTTGAACCTCAACTAAAACAAACAGAAATACACCCCGATGGTGCCATATTTGCACGAGGTTCATGCGACGATAAAGGGCAAATGTTCATGCATGTAAAAGCGGTTGAAGCGATGTTACAATCGGGCGAATTACCCTGTAACGTAAAATTTATGATTGAAGGAGAAGAAGAGGTTGGAAGTGTAAACTTAGGCGTTTTTATAAAACAAAATAAAGAGAAACTTAAAGCAGACATCATCCTTGTTTCAGATACAGGCATGTTAGCGAACGACGTCCCCTCTATTACCACTGGCCTTAGAGGACTAAGTTATGTTGAAGTAGAAGTAGTTGGACCAAATCGCGATTTACATTCTGGATTGTATGGTGGCTGCGTTGCGAATCCAATAAATGTCCTTTCAGAAATGATTGCGTCATTACACGATGAAGAAGGAAAAATAACGATTCCCGGTTTTTACGATTCCGTGATAAATCTTTCGGATGAAGAAAGAGCAGAAATGGCGAAGGCACCATTCTCTCATGCAGCATACTGCGCTGCACTTGAGATACAAGACACCTATGGCGAAGAAGGATACACAACAATGGAGCGCGGCTCTATTCGTCCGACTTTAGATGTAAATGGTATTTGGGGTGGATATATTGGGGAAGGGGCAAAAACAGTAATTGCGTCAAAGGCCAATGCTAAAATATCCATGCGTTTAGTGCCTAATCAGGCGCCAGAAATAATAACGGATTTATTTACCAAGCATTTTCAATCCATTGCCCCTAAAGGTGTTAAGGTAACTGTTAAACCTCATCATGGGGGAGAATCAGCCGTGACACCAATTGATTCAATTGGATATAAAGCAGCCAGCATGGCATATGAAAAAACGTTTGGAAAAAAACCCATTCCTGTCAGAAGTGGTGGCAGCATTCCTATCGTTTCTATGTTTGAAAAAGAACTCGGACTTAAAACGGTTCTGATGGGTTTTGGATTAGATAGTGATGCTATTCATTCCCCTAATGAACATTTTGGGCTCTTTAATTTTTACAAAGGCATAGAGACTATTCCTTACTTTTACTACTACTTCAAAACCTTATGCAAGCCATAAAACTAATTTTTATTTGGAGCATTATGCTGGTAGCGGTAAGTGCTTGTTCCGTCTTTGAAACACCAGAATTAGTTTCCTTCAAAGGGTACAAATTAACTAAAATGGAAGGGAGTTCCCTTAACTTTCTGGTAAATGGAGTGATCTCTAATCCGAACTGGTATGCCATCAAAGTGAAGAATTCAAGCATCGATGTACTTGTTGACAACAAGAAACTTGGCGAGATACAGCTAAACGATAAAGTAAAAATGAAAGGCAGGCGAGAAAATGATTTATCTGTTCCCCTCACCTTAGAATTAGAGCCAGGCGCCATGGTAAAAATGATGGGGTGGGCCATTCGAGATTCAGTAAACATTCAGTTCAAAGGTCCCGTTAAGGCAGGTGTTTTTTGTTTCTATAAAAAAATTCCGATTGATGTATCAAAGAGCGTTTCAACTAAAAATGGAATTAGAAATTTATTTAAAAACCCTTAACTATGTTATCAGCACAAGCAGCGAAAAAACTATTCCTTTTAGATGCATATGCCTTAATCTACCGTGCCTATTTTGCGTTTGCTAAAAATCCGCGCATTAATTCAAGAGGAGAGAATACCTCCGCAGCCTTTGGGTTTACAAATGTCTTAATTGACATCATCAAAACTGAAAAACCGACCCATATCGCCGTTGTTTTTGACCCCCCGGGAGGTTCAACCCATCGCCAAGAACAATTTGAAGCATACAAAGCGCACCGAGAAGAAATGCCTGAAGACATACGATCAATGATTATTCCGATAAAGCGAATCGTTGAAGCATTTAATATTCCACTTTTGGAAATTGCTGGTTACGAAGCAGATGATTTAATTGGTGCATTGGCTAAAATAGCCGAGACCAAGGGTTTTATAACGTACATGATGACCCCCGATAAAGATTATGCACAATTAGTAAGTGATAAAACATTCATATACAAGCCGGGGAGAGGGGGGAATCCACCCGAAATATTGGGCGTTAAAGAAGTTTGTGAGAAATTTGAAGTAGAGCGTCCCGAACAAGTAATCGATATCTTAGGGTTATGGGGAGATGCCGCTGATAACATCCCTGGAATTCCTGGTATCGGTGAAAAAACATCGAAAATACTTATCGCTAAATATGGATCGATTGAAAACCTGATTGCCAATGCGCATGAATTAAAAGGAAAACAACAGGAAAATGTTATCGAATTTGCAGAGCAAGGAATGGTATCAAAAATGCTGGCAACTATTATTACCGACATTGATGTTGAATTCGATGAAGATAAGCTTATCATGTGTGATGTTGATACGGAAAAAGTAAAAAACATTTTTACCGAATTAGAATTTAGGAATTTAGCTAAACGAATACTTGGAGAAGACTTAGTAATACAAACAGACTTTGCACATCCACAGAATGGAACAAATAATCAGCTTGATTTATTTGGCGTGCAAAGCATGATTGAGCCACAAGAGCCTGTTGAGACGGCCACTTACAAAACCATTGTTAGTGAGAAACCAAGCTATCATCTAATCAGCACACAGGAAGAACGCGATGAATTATTAGGGATTCTGCTTCAGCAAAAACAACTTTGCTTTGATACCGAAACAACTGGTATTGATGCATTACATGCCGACCTAGTTGGTATATCCTTTTCATACAAAGCAAGAGAAGCTTTTTATGTTCCCGTTCCCAAAGACTTTGAAGAGGCGAAAAAAATTGTTCGATTTTTTGCACCCTGCTTTGAAAACACCTTGATAGAAAAAATTGGACATAACATTAAATACGATTTAAAAATTTTAAATCGATATGATGGAAAGGTGCTTGGACCAACCTTCGACACCATGATTGCCCATTATTTAATTAATCCGGAAGCTAGGCAAAGCATGGATTTCTTAGCTACCTACTACCTAAACTATCAGCCTATCTCCATAGAAACGCTGCTTGGAAAAAAAGGCAAGGGACAAGGGAATATGGCAGATTTAAAGCCAGAAGAAGTTA
>JBILCD010000152.1:0-5910 GCA_044353285.1 Crocinitomicaceae bacterium
GCATTAAAAATGGGAGGGCTTCTTTCTGTAAATAAGGGTTCTATAGATCCGCCCACTTTTACGATTGCCGAATATAAACCGAAAGGACACAAAAACAAAAAGCCAATAGTGCTAATAGGAAAGGGCGTAGTGTACGACACTGGCGGACTTAGCCTTAAGCCAACGCCGGGAGGAATGGATACGATGAAAAGCGATATGGCAGGAGCAGCGGCCGTTATTGGCGCAATTCATTTAGCGGCAAAACAAGAACTTAAACTACACATTATCGCGCTTGTTCCTGCAACAGATAATCGACCAGGAATGAACGCCTATACGCCGGGAGATGTGATTACCATGTATAATGGCACTACCGTGGAGGTGTTAAATACGGATGCCGAAGGAAGAATGATTCTTGCAGATGCTCTTTCGTATGCTGAAAAATTTAAACCGGAATTAGTTATTGATGCAGCAACTTTAACCGGCGCTGCCGTTCGAGCAATTGGCACCCATGCCGCCATTGTGATGGGCAATGCGAAAGACGAGGCATTTACTAAACTTGAAAAGGCTGGAAATGAAATGCATGAACGAGTAGTTCGCTTTCCTTTTTGGGAAGAATATAAAAATGACATGAAATCTAAAATAGCCGACTTGAAGAATGTTGGGGGGCCAAATGGCGGAATGATTTCGGCAGGGAAGTTTCTAGAAACGTTTGTAAAAGCGCCATATATTCACATGGATGTAGCGGGGCCAACTTGGCTTGATGTAAAAGAAAATTATAAAGGGGTGTCAGCAACGGGCTATGGTGTTCGCTTACTCTATGCCTTTTTAAAAAACTACTAAATTAATGGAAAAAGCACCGAATAAAATTCAGCAAATAAAAGTTGGAATCTCGATAGGAGATGTTAATGGAATAGGCCCTGAAATAATCGTTAAAGCGCTAAAAGATTCGCGCGTTTTGGAGGAATTTACACCGGTTATTTATGGCACTGCTAAGGCAATACTAAACAGTAAAAATAAGCTCGAAGCGCACGATTTTTCTTATAAAGTTTGTGCTTCGCCTGATCAAATAGAAGAAAGGAAAATCAATTTAATAAATTGTTCGGATGAGGAAGTGGAAATAAAGGAGGGTGTCCCGACAGCGCAATCAGCAAAACTCGCAATTAAAGCATTAGATAAAGCAGCATTAGACTTGGCAAATGGGGCAATCGACGTTTTAGTAACTGCCCCTATATCAAAAGAAAGCATTCAAAACGCAGGGTTTAATTTTCCCGGTCACACGGAATATTTAGCGGAAATGTCAGGTCAGGCCGAAGCGCTTATGATTATGGTTTCTCCCTTGCTTAAGGTCGCACTTGTTACATCTCACGTACCGATTAAGGATATTGCACAAAACTTGACTAAGGATAAAATTTTTGCTAAAATCAGCGAGTTTGAAAAGTCGCTTCGGAAAGACTTTGGTATTCAACGCCCCACTATCGCTGTTCTTGGCCTTAACCCCCATGCTGGTGAGAATGGAAAAATTGGAATGGAAGAGCAAGAGGTAATTAATCCTGCGATTTCAATGGCTAAAAGCGCCGGTATTTTAGTACATGGGCCTTTTGCTGCTGATGGTTTTTTTGGATCTGATCAACGCTCTAAATATGATGGTGTTTTAGCAATGTATCACGACCAAGGACTTACGGCATTTAAAGCATTGGCATTTGATGAAGGCGTAAATTTCACGGCTGGACTGCCCATAGTTAGAACATCTCCGGATCACGGAACCGCATTCGATATTGCAGGACAATATATTGCTTCTGCTCAGTCGATGAGAAGCGCAATATATCTTGCAATAGACGTCTATAAATCTCGAAAGTTTGAACGAGAGATAACGGCATTTGCACTCCCTATTTCAATCGGAGAAAAGGACAAAAGTAACGCCAGATAATTCCCGAAGCAAAATCCTTTTTTGTTTAAAATAAAAAGTGTTATCTTTGTTCCCTTGTTTGAATGACTGTATATGAAAAAAAGCAGCGAATTTGTTGTTCCATTTGCAGGCATTAAGCTTGGAGTTCATCACTATAATTTTGAGGTGACACAAACGTTCTTTGAAGAATTAACACATTTACAACTCGAAAAAGGAGGGGTGAAAATACAACTTGAGTTAGAAAAAAAAGAAACGATGATGTTAGCTTTTTTTTCAGCAATAGGCGATGTTCAACAAGCTTGTTGTCGTTGTAATGATCTAGTAGAGGTAAATGTTAACACAGAACTTTCGATAATTTATAAATTGGGAACCGAGGAAAGTGAAGATGAGAACCTAGTTGTTTTGCATCCCGACAGTTATGAAATAGATGCTTATCAACCTATTTATGAAATGCTTGTCATGGCCCTTTCGTCGAATCCAACTCATGAAGAAGGCTCTTGTAATCAAGAAATGATAACGATATTAAATGCATATATGCTTGATAAAAACGAATCAAACATAAAAGAAGATAAAGAAGACCCAAGATGGGCGAAATTAAAAAATTTGAATTAAATAAATACAATACATTATGGCACATCCTAAACGAAAAATATCAAAAACAAGAAGGGATAAAAGGCGTACGCATATAAATGCAGTAGCTAAAAACATAGCGACTTGCCCAACAACTGGACAACCACACCTTTTTCATCATGCTCATTGGCACGAAGGAAAACTATACTATAAAGGTAGAGTTGTAGCAGAAAAAGAAGTTGCGGCTTAATACCCCATGTTAATGAGGGTCGGTATCGACATTTCAGGCGGCGACTTTGCTCCCGTAGCCAATATTAAAGGCGCTATTCTTGCAAAAAAGTTGCTAGGAGACCAAGCGGAAATTATCCTAATTGGTAATGCTGAGGAGATTCTTTCGTCCTTAAGTGATGAAAACGCACAGCCAAACGATTTCGAAATCATTAATGCTCCGGATGTTATAACCATGCACGATCATCCAGCTAGAGTATTTTCGAAGAAGCCCAATAGCTCAATAGCAGTTGGATTTGAAATGCTGTCAAAGGGACGCCTAGATGCTTTTTCAAGCACTGGAAATACAGGAGCAATGCTCGTTGGAGCCATATATAAAATAAATACCGTTGCCGGAATTTTTAGGCCTTGTATTACCTCAACACTTCCAGCAATTGATGGAAGTAAAACAATTTTACTAGATGTTGGTTCGAATGCAGACTGCAAGGCAGATGTACTATACCAATTTGCTGTATTAGGCTCTCTTTATTCACAGATTGTTTACGGAATAGAAAATCCACGAATTGCCCTCCTTAATATTGGAGAAGAGGAATCAAAAGGAAACTTACTGACTCAGGCCGCATATAAACTGTTCGCTGAATCAGATGAATTTAATTTTATTGGTAATGTTGAAGGGCGTGATCTCTTTAACGGAAAGGCTGAAGTGATTGTTTGTGATGGTTTTACAGGAAACATCGTATTAAAAGAAGCAGAAGGGATTTATTCCTTGCTAAAGCAAAGAGGAATAAACGATGCGTATTTTGATCGGTTTAATTATGAAAACTATGGCGGCACGCCGATTTTAGGCGTAAAAGGAAACGTAATTATTGGCCACGGTATCTCAAATGAGACAGCAGTAAAAAACATGATTATGCATTCATTTGATGTGGCAAAATCAGGATTAGCAATAAAAATTAACGAAGCATTTAACAAAATATGAATAAAATTACAGCCGCCATCACAGGGGTTCAAGGGTATCTTCCAGAGGATGTTTTGAGCAATGAAGACCTTACTAAAATGGTTGACACTTCGGATGAGTGGATTACTACTAGAACAGGAATTAAGGAACGAAGAATCATGAAAAATGGTGCCTCATCTGATATGGCCGAACAGGCAGTAATTAAATTACTTCAAAAAAAAAATATTGATCCACTGGAGATCGAGTTGGTTATTTTAGCAAGCGTTACACCAGATTATTTATTTCCAAGTACAGCAAATGTATTGTGTGATAAAGTGGGAATGACAAACGCTTGGGGGTTTGACTTATCAGCAGCTTGCTCCGGATTTCTTTTTGCCCTTACAACAGCAACACAATTTATTGAAAATGGACGGTATAAAAAAGTCCTTGTAGTTGGGGTAGACAAAATGTCTTCAATTGTAGACTATACTGATCGAACAACCTGTGTAATTTTTGGCGATGGTGCTGGAGTAGTATTACTAGAACCAAATGAAGAAGGATTAGGAATTCAAGACCATATTCTTAGGACAGATGGTTCAGGGAGAGAGTTTTTAATCCAACCAGGCGGAGGGTCTGCTAACCCTTCAACCATAGAAACAGTCGAAAAGAAGATGCACTTCGTGAAGCAAGAAGGTTTGCAAGTATTTAAATTTGCAGTAACCAAAATGGCAGATGTGTCTGCGGAAATAATGGAGAAAAATAACCTCAGTAGCGATGACGTGGCATGGTTGGTTCCTCATCAAGCAAACTTGAGAATTATTGACGCAACAGCAAGCAGGATGGGGCTTTCGACGGATAAAGTGATGATTAATATCCAAAAATATGGAAACACTACTGCGGCAACACTGCCACTTTGTTTGTGGGACTACGAAAGCCAATTAAAAAAAGGAGATAATATTATTCTAAGCGCTTTCGGTGGCGGTTTTACTTGGGGAGCGATTTTAATAAAATGGGCATATAATTCTTAATATTAATTTTAATTCATAATCATGACAACAGAAGAAATAAGAGAGTTAATAAAACTTGTTGCTAAAACAGGTGTAGGTAGAGTCGAAATTGAACGTGACGACTTCTTTATTGCAATTGATGGTAATACACAGAACAATAATGAAATGGCAGCATCGAATTATCAACCAGTATATTCGCAACCAATTATTAATCAAACAGTTGCCCCGACCCCATCATCAGCTTCACAAGCACCTGCTCCAATTAATGATGAAGCCACAAGTAATTTAATTACGGTTAAATCTACGATGATAGGGACTTTTTATAGGTCAACTAGCCCTGACAAAGATCCTTTTGTTTCTGTCGGATCTGTAATTCAAAAAGGAGATAAAATTTGTATTATCGAAGCCATGAAATTGTTTAATGAGATTGAAGCTGAGGTTTCAGGGAAAATAGTAAAGGTTCTAGTCGATGATTCGTCTCCGGTTGAATATGACCAGCCTTTATTTTTAGTAGAGCCATAAACAGTTAAAATTAGACCGATGTTTAAAAAAATACTAATTGCTAACAGGGGAGAAATTGCTATGCGAATTATTCGTACCTGCAAGGAAATGGGAATAAAGACGGTCGCAGTATACTCTACCGCAGACAAAGATAGCCTACCTGTCCGCTTCGCTGATGAAGCCGTTTGTATTGGCCCGCCAATGAGCGCAAAGTCCTATCTTTCTATTCCAAATATTATTGCGGCAGCAGAAATAACCAACGCCGATGCTATTCATCCTGGCTATGGCTTCTTGTCTGAAAACGAAAAGTTTTCAAGGGTTTGCCAAGAGCACGGCATTAAATTTATAGGCGCCTTGCCCGAACAAATAGCAGGAATGGGTGATAAAGCAACCGCAAAAGCCACAATGATTAAAGCTGGAGTTCCATGCATTCCTGGATCGAAAGGTCTTATTAAAGATGTCAAGGAAGCCTTGTCAAATGCTGAATTAGTTAAATACCCGGTTATCTTAAAAGCAACCGCTGGTGGCGGTGGAAAAGGAATGCGTATCGTATGGAATCCTGACGAAATGCAGTCGGCATGGGATTCTGCTAGGCAGGAAGCAGCTGCAGCTTTCGGAAACGATGGCATTTACATGGAAAAATTTATTCAAGAACCTCGCCATATTGAAATTCAAATCGCAGGAGATCAATATGGAAATGCCTGCCACATGTCTGAAAGAGATTGTTCCATTCAGAGACGTCATCAAAAATTAGTGGAGGAGACTCCGTCGCCATTTATGAC
>JBILCD010000028.1:0-16575 GCA_044353285.1 Crocinitomicaceae bacterium
TTTTAGTCACATTTGTAAGTCTTTTGGATCTGTACGTTTAAAGTCATTTCCAACTTTTGGGTTTATGCGAGAAACATATTACAAAATATTCAAGGGGCTTCGGATGATTTATTTCTTAAACTATGTTCCATTTGATAAAAATGAAAGCATAACACTTCTGAAGCGCGAGTTGGATTGGCAAGATTACGGAGGGAAGCATTATGAGTCTAAGTACACCGGATTTATTCAAGCCTATTATTTATTTAATAAGTTCAATATAGATTATAGAAGAGCTACTTATTCGTCTCAGATTTGTGCAGGGGCAGTGGATCGAATGGAGGCAATTGAAGGATTAAAGCTTCAACCTTATAATAATGAAAAGGTAGAGCAGGAAATAAAGTACATTGCCAAAAAACTAGATTTTTCCGAAGCGGAATTTAATGAAATATTGGCTTTAGCGCCTCATTGGTATTCAGATTATCCAAATGATGAAGCCAAATTGAATTTTGTTTATAACCTGTATCGTAAGCTCTTCAAAAAAGAAAAGCTTGCCAGCTTTTAAATTAGATCCTGATTGAAAGAAAATAGCTTGATTATTATTCTTATTTTCCTCTTCCTCCGCCAGTTTTAACGGTAGCAACTTTTTTAACCGCGCCAGCTTTCATTGATTTTGCAGGTGGGGTTCCACTCTTAGGAACATTAGTTTTCTTTGCACTCGCTTTTTTAGGCGTAAGAGTTTCAGCTTTTTCAGTTTTGCCTTTTTCCGCCACCTCACTTACTTCTACTTCCATAATCAAAAGACCTTCTGCCAAAAGCATATTGTACCATTGGAAAAACTTCTTAATGTCTGAAAAATATACCCGATCTTTATCGTAGTTGGGCAATGTCTTTTCGAAGCTTGCTCGTAATGTTGTTTCATCAGCTTTGTGCGAAGGACCTTCTTTACCAGAACTGATTTTGTGTAAATTGCTTAATACGTCAATTAATTTAACATCGTCTCCACTGGTAAAGATGCTAATATCCTCTAAAGAAGATATTTTTTCCGAGGAAAGTGCAGCAAAACGCTTTTTATCAATTAAAGATTCTACAATAACGCTATTTTTTCCCTTAGTAATTACTTTAAATAATCCTGGGCGTCCCGCAATGGAAATAATTCCTTCTAATGTCATTCAACTAAATTTTAGCCAAAAATATAAAATCTTTATGATTTTAAGTGATTAATTATTTATTTAGTTTAGAGGTATTGTTTATTTAATTAGACTTTCCTAAATTAATCTGTACCTTTGCACCCAATTTAAAAAAATAAAATGACATTTGAAGAGCTGGGTTTGAGGAGTGAGGTACTGAAGTCGTTAGAAGATTTGGGTTTTTCAGTACCGACTCCAATCCAAGAACAAGCAATCCCACATTTAATGAAGGATGATTGCGATTTTGTTGGGCTTGCCCAAACAGGAACAGGGAAAACGGCCGCATTTGGCCTGCCGTTAATTAGTAATATCGATACAAGCTTAAAGTTACCACAAGGCTTGATTATCTGCCCTACACGTGAGCTATGCTTACAAATATCCAAAGATTTAGGAAACTATTCCAAATACCTTGATTGCAACATTGTGCCCGTTTACGGTGGCGCAGACATTCGCAAGCAAATGACGGATGTTAAAAAAGGTGCGCCAATTATTGTGGCTACACCTGGAAGGCTAATGGATTTGATAAAACGAAAAGTAATTCAACTTTCTCAAGTACGCTATGTAGTCTTGGATGAAGCAGACGAAATGCTAAACATGGGCTTTAAAGAAGATATTGATAGTATCCTCGAAACAACACCAAAAGAAAAAAATGTTTGGTTGTTTTCTGCGACAATGCCTAAAGAAGTAGCGTTCATTGCGAAAAATTATATGAATGATCCATTAGAAGTTTCTATTGGGCATAAAAATCAAAGTAATGAGAATATTGATCATATTTATTATATGGTCAAAGAAA
This sequence comes from Crocinitomicaceae bacterium, assembly GCA_044353285.1. Taxonomy (GTDB): domain Bacteria; phylum Bacteroidota; class Bacteroidia; order Flavobacteriales_D; family Crocinitomicaceae; genus UBA952. The sequence goes on from JBILCD010000028.1 coordinate 1,960, forward strand.
AGGATCGATATGAGGCAGTTAAGCGTCTAATTGATTTTAATCCTTCAATTTATGGATTAATTTTTTGTCGTACAAGATCAGAAACGGCAACTGTAGCTCAAAAATTAAGCAGAGACGGTTACAATGCGGAGCCACTTCACGGTGATCTTTCGCAGGCAATGCGCGATTTAGTTATGCAGCGTTTTAGAAGTAAAGAATTACAACTCCTAGTAGCCACGGATGTTGCTGCAAGAGGATTGGATATCGATAATATTACGCATGTTATCAATTATAATCTTCCTGATGATATTGAAAATTATACGCATCGAAGTGGGCGTACAGCTCGCGCTGGAAAAAAAGGGGAGTCTTTAGTTTTAGTTAGCGCAAAAGAATCATTTAAAATTAAGGCCATTGAACGACAGATGCGCACTTCGTTTACCAAAGGCGCAATTCCTAATGCAAAAGAGATTTGCCGTATTCAATTAATGCGTTTGATTGAAAAAGTAATCGCGACTGAAATAAGAGAAAAAGACATCACGCCATTTTTGCCAACTATCTTCGCGGAATTTGAAAATTTTTCAAAAGAAGAGGTAGTCAAAATGTTCGTTTCGGCAGAATTTAATCGATTTATTGAGTATTATGAACGTGCTGGTGACTTGAATGCATCTGCAGGCAGCTCTGATCGAGAAGATCGTGGACCTAAGGGCGAGCGTTCTAGAGGTTCTGATGAAGGAAAAACACGATTCTTTGTGAATATCGGACGACGAGATGGTTTCAATCCAGGAGCTCTTTTACGTGTAATTTGTGATGCTACTGGTTTAACATCTACTGCGGTCGGAAAAATCGATATCATGACGTCATTTTCATTTTTTGAAGCAGACCAAGAGCATGCAGATAATATAATTAAGCAGGTTAACGGAACTGATTTTGATGGACATACAATAAGTATTGAAATTACCACATCCAAGGAAAGTGGAGGTGGATTCAGGGATAAAGAGCGTTCAGGCTTTGGAGGTGGTGGAGATCGTTCAAGATCTGGCGGCGGCGGCGGCGGAAGAAGTGGTTCTTTTGGTGGCGGAGGTCGTAGCAGTTCTTACGGCGGTGGTGGCGGAGGTCGCAGCAGTTCATACGGAGGAGGCGGCGGAGGTCGCAGCAGTTCATATGGCGGTGGTGGCGGAGGTCGCAGCAGTTCATATGGCGGAGATCGACCTAGATCAAGTGAAGGAAATGATCGTCCACGTTCAGGTGGAGCAAGTGATCGTCCACGAACAGGCGGTGGAAGTGACCGTCCGCGAACAGTTGGTGGAAGTGATCGTCCGCGAACAAGTGGCGGAGGCGATAGAAGAAATGACGGAGGAGAACGTAAAAGAAAGTTTTAGAAATTAGAGATGGAAATTAGAAACATAGCAATAATTGCACACGTCGATCATGGTAAGACAACCTTGGTTGATAAAATGATTGAAGCAGGAAATTTTTTAAATGAGCGTGATCGCCCAACGGGTGAATTAATCATGGATAATAATGATCTGGAACGCGAAAGAGGCATTACTATCGTCTCCAAGAATGTTTCCGTTTCGTATAAGGGTACTAAAATTAATATCATTGATACTCCAGGTCACGCGGATTTCGGTGGCGAGGTAGAACGTGTATTAAATATGGCCGATGGTGTTTGTCTTTTGGTTGATGCGTTTGAAGGTCCTATGCCACAAACTAGATTTGTACTAGGTAAAGCTCTTTCAATGGGCCTAAATCCATTAGTGGTAATCAATAAAGTTGATAAGGATAACTGTACGCCTGAAGAAGTAAACGAAAAGGTGTTTGATTTAATGTTTGAATTAGATGCATCGGAAGAACAATTAAATTTCCCTACTATTTATGGGTCTGCTAAAAATGGGTGGATGTCGACAGATTGGAAAACCCCTACTGATTCAATTTCTCCCTTATTAGATGAAATTTTAAACTATTTTAAGCCGCCTGTAATTGAAGAAGGTAATACGCAAATGCTTTTGACTTCCTTAGACTACTCATCCTATGTTGGTAGAATTGCAATCGGAAGATTAAGTCGTGGTGTAATTAAAGAAAACCAAAATGTTATTTTAACTAAACGCGATGGGGCCCAAGAGAAACATCGTATTAAGGAAGTATTTGTTTTTGATGGTTTGGAAAAACGAAAAGTTGAGTCAGTTACTCCCGGTGATATTTGTGCGATAACGGGCTTAGATGGCTTTGAAATTGGAGATGCTGTCTGTGACGCTGAAAATCCGGAGGCATTAGCAACCATTCAGTTAGACGAACCAACGATGTCCATGTTGTTTACTATCAATGATTCCCCATTTTTTGGGAAAGAAGGAAAATTTGTTACTTCAAGACATATTCAAGAGCGTTTACAAAAAGAACTAGAGAAAAATTTAGCACTACGTGTTTTAGATACAGATAAAGCAGATCGTTGGATGGTTTATGGTCGTGGTGTATTGCATTTATCGGTTTTAATCGAAACAATGCGACGTGAAGGCTATGAAATGCAAGTTGGTCAACCTCAAGTAGTCTTTAAAGAAATTGATGGAAAAAGATGTGAGCCAATTGAAGAATTGACGATCGATTTACCTGAAGAGTTTGGAGGTACAGCTGTTGAAGCGGTAACAAAACGAAAAGGTGAAATGACCAATATGGCACCAAAAGGTACACGAATGATTATTCAGTTTTTAATTCCGTCTAGAGGTATTATCGGCCTTCGAAGCTACTTGTTAACGCAAACGGGAGGTGAAGCAATCATGACACATCGATTCTTAGATTATCAACCATTCAAAGGGGAAATTCCTGGTCGTCAAAACGGCTCAATGATTTCTTTGGAGCAAGGAACGTCAATACCTTTTTCTTTAAATAATCTTCAGGAACGAGGGAAGTTTTTTGTTTCACCAAATGAAGATATTTATGAAGGACAGGTTATCGGCGAAAATTCTAGGGCAGGTGATTTGTGTGTTAATGTGACCAAGACAAAGAAAATGTCAAACATGCGTTCTTCTGGAGCGGATGAAAAAGTACGTTTAGCTCCACCTAAATTATTTAGTTTGGAAGAATGTTTGGAATACATCCAAGGAGATGAATACGTGGAGGTAACTCCTAAGTCTCTTCGAATTCGTAAAATTTTCTTAAAAGAAACGGATCGAAAACGCTCTGGAAAATCTTAATTAAATTTAATTGATTTTATTGGGCTTATTCTGCTGATCACAATACTTGGGATCAATAAAGCACTTATGCATACGGTAAATGAAACGACGTTCAACAATAACCATTGAATGACATTCAATTGCATCGGCACTTGGCTTAAATAATATACAGTAGGGTCGAGTTTAATTATTCCAAAGCTTGCTTGAAGATAGTAGAGTAGTAAACCGATTAAGTTCCCATAGATCATTCCTTTTAAAATTAAACGCCCAGCTTGAAAAATAAATATTTTTCTAATACTCCAGTCCGTGGCTCCCATCGATTTTAATATGCCGATAAAATTAGTTCTAACCACAATCATAACTAAGAGTGCTGAACCCATATTTATTATTCCGATAATGATCATTAAGCTCAAAATAATGGCAACGTTAATATCTAGAAAACTTAGCCAATTAAATAAATCTTTTTCTTGCTCAATAATTGATTTTACAGAGATTAAATCACCATTTTCTGTGGGTTTCATTTCTAAGTGCTTGGCTAATTCGCTCTTGATCTTATCATGATCATTCCAATCGTTCAATTGTACTTCGTACCCTGCAATATACTTATGCCAAGTTCCCTTTCCCTCTTTAACCGATATTTGTAGTTCTCCGTTCTCTAGTAAAATAGCATAGTTAGATCCTGATTCATTGCTGGCAATTTTCGTGAGTTCTTTTTCTTCATTTAATAATATGGGAGAATTTAAATTCGTTTTGTGTAAGGTGATTATTGAGGTGTCAACGGGCATTAAGGTAGCACTCGATTTATCAAACTGATAAACAATAACGCGCAGGGTAGTATCAATAAAATTGGTAAGAATGGCTTTCCCTTGATATTTATCTGCGCCTTGTCCCCAATCGAAACTTACATTATCCGTTTTTCCTGCTACATCAGCTCTTATAATGATTCGATTCTGAATAAGTGTATCATCAATAGATATAGTAGTTGATATGCCATAATCATTTAATTTTTGAATGTGTCGGATATCACAAAATATCATTTTTTTATCGTAATCTTCAAATCCAGTATCAAAAATGCCAACAATCTTAAATTTGCGCATTATTGGTTTTTCTTTAACAAAAAAGAAAGAAACTGATTGATTTAATGTTAGGTTCAAGGTCTTGCAAATTTTGCGAGATAAGACAATTTCATCTGTTGGCGTTGCGCCAAACATCTTTGGTATCCTTCCTGAAATTAAGTTTTTAGAAATAAAATCCCAATTGTACTTGCTTTCCACACCTTTCATCAAAATGCCTAACACTTCTTGTTTTTGTACAATAGTGTCTTTTCCAGAATTTAGTCGAGTAGTGTCTGTATAGTTCGACGATTGAATTAAGCCGGGTTTATAGGCTACCGCATTGGTATTATTTATACCGGAAAGTCCATTTAGATAGGAAGTAATTCTATCGGATTTTTGAATGGGTTCACATTCAATGATAGAACTAAAGCCGGCTTTGGTTAAAATAATGGGGGCGGAGTAGCCTGTAACTTTTTGTCGTATTTCGTTTTGGAATCCTGTAACAATCGCTAGCGTAACTAAGTTAACAACAATCGATAGTGCAATACTTATTACTGCTATACGTAAGATTGGTTTAGAAACTTTAATACCTTGCGCCTTGGAAAGACGGATACGTTTTGATATGAAAAATTCAAAAGACAATAGATCAACATTTAGGTTTCAAAAATACGCAAAGCAATTATGCCTTGAAACTATTTTATTGATTTTACTTTCTGCATGTAATTTAGGAGTTGGTGTAAGCTTAACAAATAACGGATCCGCTATTTCTTCAGGAGATTCTTTATCACTGATTGATTCTAAGCATTTATCACCTGTTGCTAGTAGTCCGATAATGCCTGGTATTGATCAATTAGATTTATTTATCGATTCTATAAAAGGGAAACGTATAGCAGTGGTTGGTAACCAGTCCTCATTAGTTGAGAAGATTCATTTAGTCGACACATTACTTGCCTTAAAGATAAACGTAGTAAAAGTATTTTGCCCAGAACATGGATTTAGGGGAGATTTAGATGCTGGAGAGAAGGTTACAAATTCACTTGATGCAAAGACTGGCTTGCCATTAGTTTCACTCTATGGAAGCAACAAAAAACCTTCTCCTGCTCAATTAAAGGATATAGACATCGTAATTTTTGATATTCAAGATGTTGGTGTTCGTTTTTATACTTTTCTTTCCACTTTACATTATGTGATGGAAGCGTGTGCTGAAAATCAAAAAAAATTACTAGTGCTTGATCGTCCTAATCCAAATGCACATTATATTGATGGTCCAATTTTGGAGCCTGCGTGCAGTTCTTTTGTGGGATTACACCCCGTTCCAATCGTTTACGGAATGACCATCGGAGAATATGCTAATATGATCAATGGCGAAGGTTGGTTGAAAGAAAAGATCAAGTGTGATTTAGCCGTTATACCATGTAAAAATTACAGTCATAATATCGAGTACGTGCTTCCAATCGCTCCGTCTCCGAATCTCCGAACCTCCCGTGCTATTTCCTTATATCCGAGTTTATGTCTTTTTGAAGCAACAACAGTAAGTGTTGGAAGGGGGACAGATCAACCTTTTGAAATTTATGGCCACCCGAAATTTCCATCGACTACTTTTTCTTTCATTCCAGAAGTAAAGTCAGGTGCGAAAAAACCACTTCATCAAGGATTAAAATGCAATGGTTTTTCTTTATCGTTAGGTGATGATGTTAGGACAAATGAAATAAATCTAGATTATTTGATCAATGCAAGGGATATTTTAATTGACTCATTTGTTTTTATTGATCAGGATGTCTTTTTTAATAATTTAGCAGGAACACCTTCTTTAAAAGAACAACTATATAAAGGATGGTCAGCAGCACAAATTCGTGAAACCTGGAAACCTGGTTTAGATGAGTTTAAGTTAATTAGAAAGAAATACTTATTGTATAATTAATGCAGGTCTTTACTGCTTTTTTCTACATCATCTCTCATTTTTGCAGCATATTGCTCTAAGATCGATTGGATGCTGGCATCCGAAATACTTAGGATCCTTGCGGCAAGAATCCCTGCATTTTTACTCGCATTTAAAGCAACTGTTGCAACAGGAATACCATTTGGCATTTGTAGGATACTTAAAATGCTGTCCCAACCATCGATTGAGTTGCTTGATTTTATAGGAACACCTATTACAGGCAAAGTGGTTAATGATGCAACCATTCCTGGAAGGTGCGCAGCTCCACCTGCTCCAGCGATAATCACTTTATAACCTTTTCCTGATGCTTCTTTTGCAAAAGCCATCATTTTCTCTGGCGTTCTGTGCGCCGAAACTACTTCAATGTCAGCGCCAATTCCTAACTCATCTAATAGTTCCTTTGCTGCCTTCATCGTTGGAAAATCAGACGAACTCCCCATAATTATCGCTACTGGATTCATGTTACTTGGTTTTTTTGCTCACTATTATTACTATCTATTTCTGGTGTTGTATTTTCAATAAGTGTTGTATTTTCAACAGTTGTCGTATTTTCAACAGTTGCGGAATTTTCAACTGGTTTTTTGTTGGTCGAATTATCATAGTGAATCGTATTTTCAATTTCTGAATATATTTGATCCATCGGTCCTATTAATTCTTCTTGTTTCTCTATCAAGATGTTTTTTAAATTCATATCTTTTCCAATATCAACACCTGATTTTTTTATTTCATTTTGAATTTCTGAACTTGCATTTCTAATTTCATATAAGCCTCTCCCTAAAGTTTTTGCTATACTTGGGATGCTTTTTGATCCAAAAAACATTAAGATGATTATTAAAATCACCAAAATTTCAGATCCAGAGACATCATTCAAAAATAATGGTATGTTCATCATATAACTATAGGTAGACAAAAGTACAATTTTATATCAATTGTCTTATAACTGTTCGTTTTTTAAGGGAATTAATTACTTATGCTGATACAGTATTTTGTTGGAGTTGTTTGCTAATACAAATAATGTATTTATAAAAAGATGAGGAATTATTTTAGAATGAAATATAGCGAAAAAAAAAAGAGCCAACTAAATTTGGCTCTTTTAACGTGTTATACTTGAACTAGTCTTTTATCAAACGAATTGAGCAGCCACTTTTTTTAGAAGCACCTGAGTTGTACACTTTGTTGTCGGCGTTATTAATGTAGGAGAGTTTTCCATTATTGATACAAATTTCACAGGTTACCCACCATGCGGCTTTATTATTCAGTTCACCAAAATTACCACTAGAACTTCGAACACCCCCAGGTAGTGCAGAAAAGCCACTACTATTGGTGCCGGGATTATTATTTCCCCAATGTGCTGATCCTGTTTCTTTAATCGCATTAACAGCAGCCACATTTCCGCCTAAATAATTTACCATTTGATTCCATTCTGCTTCGCTTGGAATGTGCCATCCCTCAGGACAAATATTTCTGGATTCTGAGACCACATACCAATTGTATATTCGTCCATAAGTAGCTGCATTAGCTAATTCGTTGTTGTAATTGCAGTAGGCGCCAGCTGTTTGATTACTCCAACCTACAGGGTCTGAATAGTTTAATATGGGATCACCGTTGCGATAGTGAGTAACCCTGAGGTTTTCAACCATCCATACTTGGGAGCCAATGGTTACCGTATGATATTGGTTTCCGTCTATGTCTTCAACGATATTTTCTGGTTTAGTGCTTTTCTTGCAACTAGTGGCGAACATGAGGAACATGCTTGCTAAAATAATAGGTATTATCCTTTTGTTTGCTTTCATCTTGCTTAATTTTAGAGTTAATAAAACAGGTTTACTTCATCAGGAGTCCGCTTTGATCAGTAACATCCTCCCAACTTTTCATTTACGATTCGCTTTCATTGTGGTTGCTTTATTTATTTTCTTAACACGAATCTTACTAAATAAAAAAAGTGGGCCGAAGCCCACTTTTTAGATAAATACAGAAATACAGCTTGATTATATAACAACTAATTTTTTTGTAGTCGTTGCGCCATCAAGGGTGGTAAACTTAACTTGATAAAGTCCTTTATTCAGGTTTGTTAATTCAATGGAATTCATACCTTGAACATCCAAAACGTTAATGACTTTTCCATTTTGATCTATCACTCCTAATTCTGCTGCAGCGCCAGTCCAATTAATGGTAGCATCACCATTCGATGGGTTTGGATACATTTTGAAGGAAAGTGTATTTTCATCTGATAGTCCACTAGTGGATTGATTCTCAATTGTTACATCTACAACTTCGACACAGGCGTTCATATCGGTAATGGTAACTTGGTAGATTCCAGCAGCCAAGTTACTTAAGTCTTCTGTGCTTGAACCGTTGCTCCATAAGTAAGTATAACCTGGCGTTCCTCCTGTGATGGTTAAATCAATTGTTCCTTCTTGATTACCTAAGTCTGCCGTTGTGCTTGCACTTCCTACTATGGCTTGTGGTGCGAATAAAGAGAAAATTCTCACTGTGGTACATCCGTTTGTATTAGTGGTGGTCAAAGTGTAGATCCCTTCTGTTAAGTTACTTAAGTCTTCGCTTGTGGCACCGTTACTCCATGAATAGGTACAGTTACTAATGCTTGAACTCACATCAATAGATCCATTAGCCGAACCAAAGCATAGTGGATTCTGAGTAAGGCCATTGACGATTGCTGCGCCATTGTTTATGGTTGCCGTGGTTGTTTGTACACATCCATGGGCATCTGTAAGGGTTATTGAATAGGTTCCGGAAACTAAGCTATCGTTTGATATTCCAGTCATTCCGTGTGGCCAAACTACGCTAAATGGTTCCTGAGCAACGGAAGGATTTAAGGTAATCACACCCTGACCTTCTACACATGAATTAATAGTATTTGGGTTTAAGGCGGTGTTGTTTCCATATGTCAATGCCATGGCTACTGCTGCCGCTGTATTTAAACGACCTTTTCCAATTTGTCCAACATAAGCTGGGTTCATGGCATCAATATTTTGAGAAGTTTGCTTTAGAATTTGTTCTATGGCTTCATTGTTCAAACAAGGATTCACACTTAACATTAGGGCCACAGTTCCAGAAACGTAAGGAGCAGCATAAGAAGATCCAGATCCTATAAGGTAATGGTTTGATGAAGGACTGATGCCAACTTGATATCCTGGCGCTGAAAGATCTACTCTAGGGTTGTGTTGGTGTGTCGTATTGGGATCGCCAATAACATCTTCGTGGTTGTCATATTTCCCAATACTCGTAACAGAAAAGACAGTTGCGTAAGAAGCAGGGAATACCATGTCGCTCGCGGAGCCACACGTATTGCCATTTCCTGCTGCTGCGATAATAAATGAACCATTTTGGTATGCTTCAGTGATCACATCTTGTTCGTACTGACTAAAGCTGCATCCTGAAAACCAGCTGATGTTGATAATATCAATTCCAGCATAAGTAGCCGCTAAAATCTCGTTGAAATCCATTTGATAAAAAGCCAATGACGAATTAAAGCCTACTGAACTTACTCCGATGTTATTATCGGTGTTCCCTGCTGCAATGATGGCTACAGCATTACCGTGGCTATTTGGTAAGGGGTTGTGATAATCATAGTGAACCAATTTACCGGCAATTTCTTCGTGATTGGGATCTAAATTCTCGTCACTGATGGCGATAACCATATTGCTATTTGAGTGTGTGATGTCCCAAGCAATCGGCGCTTGAATTAAATCCAAGGCATAGTCTTCAGATAGCACAAGGCCATAATCATTAGGAATATACAAGGTTTGATATTGTGGTGCGCGTTCGATGCCTTGAACTACTGTAGGAAATAATCTGAGGGTGGTTTCAAGTTCACTTTGACTGCACGAACATGAAAATTCGTAGACTTCTTGAAGTTTAGCATTTCGAGAGTTCGTTAAGGCTTGTTTTACACCAATGACACCCGCTTGATTTAACGCTTCTGCAAAAATTGGGTTGGGGGAGGTAATATCTCCATTTGACTCCAAACGAGGCGTGCTGCTTTTGTCGCTTACTCTAGCCCATACGCGGCCATTCACTTGTGATTGAATCTGAAAAGTACTTAATCCTAGCAATCCTGCTAAAACTAATTTTAAGTGAGTTGAATTTTTCATAATTAAAATTTTTAGTTGTTTATGACACAAAGATTCGTTTGTTCTTAAAGAAGGATGTTCTAAAATTTCTAATGAATAAGAAAAATACCTTTTCCTACACAGCGCCAAATACGTATGTTTAACAGTTAGTTAAGCAGAAATACGTACAAATAGCACTTTTTTGCAATTCTTGTAAACTATAAATAAAAAGATATTAGTTCCGATTTAGCAGTATTCGCAAGCATGAATTGAATGAGTTGGGTTTGATAATAAAACTATTTCCCTTTCATCAAGTACGTAATGAACCCTTAATTACGATCGTTTATATAGATTGCTTTTTTTCTATAATACCTAACATGATTCGCTCTGGTAAAAAAGGTGCGATTATTCGAAGTAAAAAACGTAAACTCAAATCTGAAATCACCGTTCGTTTTCCCTTCATCATGGCTTTGTAACCGTACAAGGCTGTACTGTATGCGTCTGCTCCATTCGCAAACATCTCAGAACCACCCATTCCTGCTACTACATCAAATTCTGTTTTCACTGGTCCTGGACATAATGCGGTAACGGTAACTCCAGTATGTCTCAATTCGAAGGAGGTAGCCTTAGTTAGTGATACTACAAATGCTTTTGTAGCGAAGTAGGTTGCCTGTAAAGGACCAGCGATGAATCCTGCTGTACTGGCTACATTTAACACTTTGCCGAATTTGTTCGTCACCATATTCGGTAAGTATAGGTGCATGAGATCAGTAAGTGCACCGACATTGAGATCAATCATGGCTTTATCGGCCTCGAGTTGGCGTTCTACAAATTTACCGTGGCCTCCAAATCCTGCATTATTGAATAAATACTCCACAAAAAGCCCTTCTTTTTCGGTAAAAGCAAAAATTTTAGTGGGCGCATCTCTTTCTGTTAAGTCGATGGCCATAACATAAGCCTCAACTTGGTATTTGGTCCTGATTTCCTCGGCCAGGGTTTCTAGCTCAGGCAATCGACGGGCTGTTAAAACAACGTTATTCCCTCTAGAAGCATGAATGATGGCTAACTGTTTACCAATTCCGCTGGAGGCGCCTGTTATTAAGCCCACTTTTTTCATGTTTTATCTGATTAGGTGTACAAAGAAATACTGAACGTTTTGATCTGGATCCTGAAATATAACGGTATAGACCCCAGCTGTGAGAGCTTCTCCACTTTGATCGCTGCCGTTCCAATTATTTTGGTAATTGCTGCTGTAAAAGACTTCTACACCCCATCGGTTTAAGATAGTAACGCTTGAATTGGGCTTCAGGGCTTCAATAATTAGGTTTTCATTGGCAAGGTCGCCGTTTGGCGTTATCACATTCGGGAAGGTGAGCTCGTCATAAACGGTCACCAAAATAGATATGGTATCCGTGCAGCCTTGGCTGTTGGTTACGGTCAATGAAATTGGGTAGACCCCTGCGCTAAAACTAGAATCAATAGGTGAATTTCCATAGTTTATCCCGCCAATATTCCAAGATTCACTAATGTAGTTGGTAGAGGTATTTGTAAACGTGATGTTTTCTCCGACATCTGGATCAACAGGAGAAAAACCGATGCCTGCCGTAGGATAGGATGGAGGGTTTAAGACATAAAAACTGGAGGTGTCTGTGCATCCATTCCCTAAGTCTACTACAATCAATTGATAATTCCCGGCTGGGATATTGGTGTTATTCAATGTCGTTCCGTTAGTTGGATTCCACTGGTATGCATAATTATTGGTTCCGCCACTGACCGTTATACCTGTGATTGAACCCAAAACTATACAGGTTGGTTGAATGACCGCTGCTTGGCTTTCATTGATTACAATTGGAGCATTTTGGGGAACGATTACCGTAATGGTACTGACGCAATTATTGCCATCTGTAACCGTGAGTGTGTATGTCCCTGCACTTAGGCTCGAATTATCAAATGTAGTGGTTTGGTTGTTCCAACTAATCGTAAGTGCTGGATTAGGCGCTGTAATTCCAGTAATCGATCCCCAAGTTCCAATACAATCTACCGGTGTTACAATCATATTCGACGTGTCAATTGTGGGCCCTCCAGTAGAGGATATGTTCAATGGTCCAACGTTTGCGACGCAACCCGCTGCATCTGTTACGCTCAAGGAATAGGATCCAGCCGCTAAATTAGAGAGAGAAAGCGTGCTTGAATTGTTCGACCACAAGTAAGCGTATGGTGTAGTTCCACCACTTACATTAAGTCCAGTAATGGCTCCATCGTTTTGACCGCAATTCTCATCCTGAAGTAACAAATTATTGGTATTAATGCTCGGGCCTGGAATATTATTAATCACAAATGGACCTGCATTGACTATACAAGAATTGGTATCGGTGACGATTAACGAGTAAGTACCTGCATTAACATTCAGTAGGTTGGAGTTGGTGTTATTTCCTGGATTCCATTGGTATTGCAAACCAGAACCTATTCCGATGATGCCAGAAATTTGTCCGTTACCTTGTCCACAGTTTTCGTCTTGGATGAGCAGTGCACTTGAATCGATCATCGGTCCTGCAACATAAGGCACCAAAAACGAAGGGGAGGATGCCGTGCAACCATTGCCGTCGGTTACTGTCAAGACATATGATCCCGCACTCAAGCCGCTGGGATTAATCGTATTGTTTGATGTATTGGTCCAAGAGTAGCTTAGGTTAGTACCAGTGGATACTATGCCTGAAATAGAACCCATGGTTCCGTTGCATATTTCGGGATTGATAACTACTGATGAGACGTTCAAACTCGGACCAGTAATACCTGGAATGATGTATGGAATAGAAGTTGAGCTGCAGCCCAATGCATCTTGCACACTCAGAATATAGGTTCCAGCTGGAGCAACTAAGTTCAAGCTGTTCCCACCGTTGTTTGACCATGAGTACGAGTAGGGCAGAGTTCCACCACTGATAGTAAGATTGGTTATGGTGCCAGACGATGTGCATGTTGCTCCTACAATGGTAGGTGTTCCAGTAATGGAGGGATTGCCTCCTACGAAAACAGTGACCGGTCGTCGAAATGATCCCGGGCAAATACCAATATAATAGGTAGTGGTCGTATTTAATACCGGAGTGGTGTATGAATTTCCAGTAGCAACCACAGTTGTTCCAAAAGCAGAAGTATACCAAATTAAATTACCAGTGGGAGGGTTGCCAATAGTAGAAGCGTTTAGGGTAACACTTCCTGCTGCACAAAGTGTGTCATTGGCAGCTAAGATATCAAAGAAATTGGTATTGGTATTCGTGATTCCTGCTGAGCCAGCCGTAGCGCCGTTTGGAGGAAAGTTAATGACTTGTGTTGAATTGGTGGTTCCGCTATTGCCTCCATTGACTTGTTGTATGGGAGTTCCCGAAGAAATGGAAATGTATCCACCGCCGCCGCCACCGCCGGGACCATCTGCTTCATTGGTTGGCGAAGTGGCCAATAGTCCTACAGACAACTGTTGATTTCCGCCATTTCCTCCATTTGCTGACAATGTAATGGTATTAGGGATCGGATTGGTATTGGAAATGTAAACACTTCCGCCTCCTCCAGCTCCACCTGCGCCATCATTGCCGTATTTCTGAGTAGAGGCTTGAACTGCGATTTGACCATTTGGATTTGCGTTGATTCCGTTGGCTCCGTTGGCCTCAATGGTTCCAGAACCAGATATAGAACCATACAATTTTAAAAAGGTAATGCCACCTCCTCGGCCTCCACCGCCACCTTGACTATTGTTTTGGTCGCCAGCACCACCGCCGCCACCAACAAAAATTCGAGTATTGTCTTGTTGTATTGGATGTCCTCCCAGACCACCTTCTTTTCGCCGGTAATCACCAGCCCAAGCCATTTGGTTTGGACCTAGTGTATTTTCGTTTTGATCAGAAGTTGAACCTGAATAACCACCACGACCTCCCCCAGGAGAGTTTGATCCGCCCATGCCAGCCAGCTCTAAATTCCAATTGGTATTGTAAGTAATACTCGGAATTCCTTTGCCAGTATAGGTTAATGTAGTACTTCCAACATTAGAGCCACCACCACCACCTGCATTGTGGTTATTTCCTCCACCACCGCCATTAGCTGGTGCACCTTTACAATATCGAGAATAAACTAAGTCATATTCTGTGTAGAAACCCGCAATGCTTTCCCCTTTTTCAGCGCCTTGAGTGGCTACATGGGAGGCGCAAAAACCAACGTCGTTCACACTACCCGATGGAGCACCTAATGTTTGGTTTTCGGTTACACCTCCACGAAAACCATAGCCAGAGGATGATATTTTTCCGTTGGCATTCAAAATAAGGTTTCCATCGACTTCGATGGCTAACACGCCACCGCTTGTACCGTTCCATAAACTAGGTACGGTTGAAGCATTCGAGTTGATGGTTAGATTGGCA
>JBILCD010000153.1:0-5869 GCA_044353285.1 Crocinitomicaceae bacterium
TTTTTTCGCTTTATACATACTTTATTTTCGGATTTTGGCTTGGTGGTGGTGGATGGAGACAATGTTGTTTTTAAGGCTGCTTTCGCACCAATACTTGAAAAAGAATTGGTAGAACAGTTCTCTTTTCAGGCGGTTCAGCAAGCTTCTGATGCTCTAAATGAACTGGGACTGAAAACGCAAGTGAATCCTCGGGAGATTAATTTATTCTACCTGAGTCCGAATAGTCGTGAACGCATTCAAAAGAAAGGAGAAGACTACCTGATTGGCGAACATACCTATACTTTTGCTCAATTAAAAAATAAATTAACGGAAAGTCCAGCGGATTTTTCCCCCAATGTAATTTTACGTCCTGTTTATCAAGAGTTCATTTTACCAAACATCTGCTATGTCGGTGGGCTTGGTGAGTTGAATTATTGGCTGCAATTGAAAGGTGTTTTTGAAAAAGCAAATGTCGTTTATCCGCTCATTCAAGCGCGTTCTAGCCTAATTTATATTGACCATGCCTTGGCAAATAAAATAGCTTCCTTGGGATTAACTTGGAGGGATTTTTTTGCTGATAGTCATAAAATCAGTAAAGAATTTATTAAGCGACAAGATACCTCAGCGCTTGATTTTTCTACAATAGATGGATTATTTGATTCGATAAAAGAACAAGTGTCTACCTTAATTTCCGACCATGAGGCCTCTTTGTCAAGCACCGTGGGAGCCGATTTATCTAAAATGCAAAACGTTCTTCAATCCATTAAAGATAAATCATGGCGAGCTGAGAAGCTAAAGTACGAAAAGTCAATAAAGGTGATTGATCAGGTAAAAGAAAAGCTCTTTCCGAATGGCAATATGCAAGAACGTTCGATGAATTTTTTTCAAATTTGTCCTGAAGGAAATGTGAGTGAAAAATTGCATGACATTTATAAGGCCATCAACCCAACTAATTCTGATATTAAAATTGTAATTGAAACAACATGACGAAACAAAATAACATACGTGAAGTATTGGCAATGCATCCCATAATACCAGTGGTAACCTTTACGAATTTAGAGGAGGTAGATGCAAAAATTGAGGTGTTATTGCGAAACAATGTTAAGTGTATCGAAATTACCCTGCGAACTCCTGTAGCGTATGATGCGATTCAAAAAGTGAAAGAGAATTACGGATCTGAAATCACGGTCGGTATGGGAACAGTTGTGATGGAAGCTCAAATTCGTAAAGCGATTGAATTACAAGTTGATTTCATGGTAAGTCCTGGTTTGCATAGTGGCTTGGCCGAACAATTAATGGCGAGTAAAATTGCATTTATTCCGGGTGTGGCCACACCTAGCGATATTATTACTGGCTTGCAATATGAATGGGATACTTTTAAGTTTTTTCCTGCATTTTTGTTTGGTGGAGTAGAGGCGCTGAAAACATACGGACAGGTTTTTCCGAACCTGAAATTTTGCCCAACTGGTGGACTTACCGAAGCAACTTATCGCGATTATTTAGCCTTGGAAAATGTTATTTCTGTGGGCGGTTCTTGGTTAAAGTGAGGCTAAGCTCCTTTCAATCAAAAATTACCCCTGCTTTTTTAACGCTCTTCTTGATTATGGGAAACTGTAGTCCAAATACCACATTGTATTGTGTCCACCAAAAATGTTGAGCGGCTCGATCGGATTCGTTTATAGTTGTCCGAATATCAGGTAAATGGATAAACCCACCTTTAAGTTCACTCTGAATAATAAAATACTTAAAAAACGCAAATTTTAAAGCCGCTACGGCCCCAAATCCATAGCCAGCTAGATGAAACTCATCGTATCTTGGGTTATTTAATAAGGTGGTGTTTGTTCGTGGTAAAACTATTCCTGTTCCCAAACCTTCATTTATGCTAAGCTGGAAATATTTTCTGTCGAATAAAATATCGGATCGTCTAATTTCTGTGTTGACATAATTTAAGCCGTCTGTATGTTCAAAAAGTAAAAAGTTGGGCGATATAACAAACGATTGTTGGTCGTAGACTCCATCGTATGCTGTTCCACTGTTCGAGATGTAACCGTCAATGGTCGAAACTTGATTCGTTTTCATCACGTATTTCATGTGGTCGACTCCTAACGAAATTTGGTAATGCGCGTTGATGAAATATCCTACGCGGAAGTTGTATTGAGGAATCGTAAATTTCGTTAAATTAAAATATACCTTGGGATCAAAAGGCGATTGGCGGTCATTGGCAATCACATTACTTAAGGTGAAATTGTAGTCTGTTCCAGAGAAGGTAATGTCGCTTTTTGAGTAAGCGCCTCTGTTCCATCCCCAGTAAAAGTAAAAGTTTCCTTTCTCTCCCTGCGTTTCTTTTTTTGGAAAATCTATTGTCTGAGAAAATAAAAATGATTGACCCAAGAGTAAAAATAAAGGCAGGATATAGGTAGTTTTCACGCGGTAAAATTAATAAAATTATAGGTGCTTTTATTCTTTTAAATTCTAGTAATTTTATAGTACATTTACACTATGAAAATGACAATCCTTTTTTTTAGCGCTGCTCTATTGATTTCATTGCTCTTTTCGTCCTGTTCTTCCAGTAAATCGTGCAACTGCGCTCAGGTTTTAGCTCAAAAAAAATAAACTAATTATGGTAACACTTTATGTTGTTCTAGGGATTGTTTTAATTGTTGTTTTTTCCTCTTTCTTAACCGTTTCACAGGGTAGTATTTCCGTGATTACGCTTTTTGGAAAATATCAGCGCAGTTTATCACCCGGACTTCGAATGAAAATACCGTTTTTTGAAAAAGTATATCGACAGATTTCCGTTCAAAATCAGAGTATAGAAATGGAATTTCAAGCCATTACCATTGATCAAGCAAATGTTTATTTCAAAAGTATGTTGCTGTACAGTGTAATGGACGAGCAAGAGGAAACCATCAAAAAAGTTGCGTTTAAATTTATTGGCAACAGAGATTTTATGCAGGCGCTTATTCGGACCATCGAAGGATCGATACGATCGTATGTCGCGAGTCAAAAACAAGCCGAAATTCTTGGTTTACGCCACGAGCTAGTGGATAGCGTCAAAAATCAAATCGATCATACTTTAGAAATGTGGGGTTACCATTTAATTGACCTTCAAATCAATGACATTACGTTTGATCAAGCGATTATTGAAAGCATGAGCAGAGTGGTTGCTTCAAACAACTTAAAAGCAGCAGCAGAAAATGAAGGACAAGCGCTTTTAATTACTAAAACGAAAGCAGCCGAAGCTGATGGAAATGCAATTAAAATTGCAGCACTCGCCGAAAAAGAAGCGGCTATGTTACGTGGACAAGGGGTTGCTTTATTCCGTCAAGAGGTCGCAAAAGGAATGTCAGAAGCAGCCGAGCAAATGCAACAAGCAAATTTGGATACCAATGTGATTCTTTTTTCAATGTGGACAGAGGCAATTAAAAACTTTGCTGAATATGGTAAAGGAAATACCATTTTCTTAGATGGTAGTGCCGAAGGAATGCATAAAACCATGCAGCAAATACAAGCAATGCTTACGAAAGAAAAAAAGTAAAAAACGAATTTGTAAACCGTAATGTTCCTGCGCTTATTTCTTATTTTCGTTTTATTGGCTAACCTAAGTGTTGCTTTTTGCCAAACTCCTTTGGAAATTAAAGAAGCACAATTAAGGGAAATTCAAACCAAAGAACGCGCGATTTCGGATGAAATCGAAGCCTTAAAACTCCAAGATTGTGTTTTAAAATTAAATCAAATTGGTATTCCTCTTAGTCAGTCACCATTGGATATTGCCGAGCATTCAGCCATGATTATTGGATTTAATTGTGATCTAAAACTGGCGGCTTGGTCATTTCATGTGTTGAGCCCTGATGTTTTAATTGGTGGTGTTTCAAGGACAAATGATTTCAGAAAAGATAGTTTAATCGAATGCGGCGATGGCATTGAGCAGGATTATTTCACAAAAAAACTACAGGATGACGGGGCGTATAAATTTGAAAACTTTGGCTTTGATCGTGGGCACTTAGCACCTTCTGCCGATTTTAGATGGTCGCAAAAAGCATTGAGCGAATCCTATTTTTATAGCAATATGACCCCACAAGCTCCCGGGTTTAACCGAGAATCTTGGGCTGAGGTGGAAGATTTAATGCGAAGAATAATGGCGAATAATCCTAAGACATATTATATTGTTACTGGACCAATTTTAGATAAAAATCTTCCGAAAGTTGAAAAAGGGACTAATAAATTACCTATTCCTGCTTTTCATTATAAAATTATTATCGATTTAACACCAGGCAATCAAAAAGGAATGGCTTTTCTTATGCCGAATAAAAAATGCGATATGCCACCAAGCGCTTATGTTGTTTCTATCGACAGTATCGAAAAACTGACTGGCCTCGACTTCTTTTCTAAACTGGATCAAAGTATAGCAGCGAGCATTGAATCTAAATCAAATTTCTCGCTTTGGAACGCGCAAACAAAAGAGGGCGATGTTGAACCGTTGTATGTTTTTGATTTACCGAAAGGGTATTTTAATACCGCTCAAGCCCTATCAAAAGTTGGAAGCAAAGTGTCGATCATCGGTAAGGTAGTGAGTGCTAAGTTCGCAGCGAAATCGCAAGCTACATTTCTTAACCTAGATCAGTCCTTTCCTCATCAACTCTTTACAGTTACGATTTGGAAAGATGCTAGACGGAATTTTAGCTATAAACCCGAAAATGATTTGAACGGAAAGTACATTGTCGTTACCGGTCTAGTTGAAATGGATAAAAATGGTCTCCCGGTCATTAATGTGACCAACGAAAAACAAATTAAACTCTGGGAGGAAGAGGAGGAATAATACACTCGTTTAAGGGAATTAAATCCGCTAAATTTATTTTTATTTTATTGTTTTAAACAATTGTTTAAATTAAGTGTTTAACTTTGTGACCCAAATTGATTAAATGTCATCTAGTTTATCCACTGAAGAGAAAATTAAAGCTGCCGCTAAGCAAGTTTTTATTTCGAAAGGTTTTTCGGGATGTACCTCGCGTGAGTTAGCAAATGCATCCGGGATGAATGTGGCGCTTGTCAACTATTATTTCCGATCGAAAAATAAATTATTTCAGCTGATCTTTCAAACGGTCATGGAGGAGTTTTTTGAGTCGATGGTGAGTGTATTCTCTTCGGATTTACCCTTAAAAGAAAAGCTAAAATTTCTAATTGAGCGTGAATATGCCTTTCTATCGAAACACCCTGAAATTCCACGTTTTATCATTAATGAATTATCTAGGAAGGATACCGAATTGATTGAGTTGACGCATGTTTTACCTGTGATTTATAACACCGGCATCATTGAGCAAGCCATAGAAGCGCAGAAAAAAGGAGAAATGAGACGAGTGGATATGGTGGGCATCACTTTATTGGTTATTTCCAATTGTCAATATCCCTTCATGGCCAAACCGCTGATTAAAAACCTTCACAACTTAAGCGATGAGCAATACCAACAGCATCTTGAGTTGCATAAAGAAATGGTATCAGAAATGATCATCAGCTATTTATTTCCTCCAGCACTTGTAAACGATTAAAAAATAAAAAATGAAATATAATCTCCTTATTGCCGCAGTATTTTTAAGTTCTTTTAGTTTCTTTTCTCAAGTACTTGATTTAGCTACTTGTTTAAAAATGGCAGATACAGCCAATACCAACATTCGTAACGCTCGATTAGATATCGATATGAATGCGATTCAGAAAAAAGTGTATTTAGCGTCTCGACTCCCAAAAGTAACCGCAACAGGCGATTACAGGTACAATGCGATTATCGCTGGGCAGGTTGTTCCTGGTCAATTTTTTGGTGGCGCTCCCGGTACCTACTCAACGGTACAATTTGGTGTTCCATTCAATCTTTCAAATAGTATTCAGCTTACTCAAA
>JBILCD010000154.1:0-5825 GCA_044353285.1 Crocinitomicaceae bacterium
GTATGCACCTTATTATCAACAAGCGCATATTCGATCATATGACAGCCTAGCGAATGGAGGACGAGAAGCCTTACTCTTTGCCTATGCCGATATAAAAGCCGCATTTGAATTTTACCTGGAAAATTATAACAATGGGAGAGGAATTATTTTAGCTGGTCACAGCCAAGGCTCTACCCATGTTAACCTCTTGCTAAAAGATTTTTTTGATAACAAGCCACTTCAAAAACAACTTGTGGTAGCCTATATGCCAGGAATTGGATTGGCCAAAAATGAGTTTTCAACTATTCCTTTTTTAACAAAATCAAAAGAAATTGGTGGATTTGTTACTTGGAATACCTTTAAAAAGAATGTGAATAGCGATAATTACAACAAATGGCACAAAGGGAAAGCTGTGATAAATCCAATAACTTGGGATTTATCACCTTTAAGCAAAAAAAAAACTCAGTATGGTGTTTACTATAATAATGGCAAAAAATACAATCGTGTTTTTCAGACGGAATTGATTGATGGTGGATTGATTTTAACTAAATTACGTTTCCCCTTTAATTTTGTCGCACTTAAAATGGAAAGTTTCCACATTGGTGATATTAATCTGTTTTGGGAAAGCATTCGTAAAAATGCAAGTGAAAGAGGGGAACAATGGGTCTTAAAAAATAAACCCTAGAGAAAATCATCTTTTTTTCTTTCTGATGCTTTGAGCATCTAGCCAATAAATTAGCTTAAAAGACAAACTATTATTGGGGCCCTGCTGAATGGTTTTGGATAGGTTATAAATATAAGATTCGCCGACAAATTTATCGCTTTGAAATATGGAGTTCTTCCAAACAACATTAATTTCACTTCCGGGAAGAAAAACCCACCGGTAAACTAAATCAATCGTAAAGGCATTGAAATTTACATTGTATGCCGATTCGCCTGCAGCATCTAGGCCACTGAAAGAAGGGATTGAATTCAACCCCCCATCCTCTTGTAGTTCATAAAAAGCATTATAGGCAAGCGTTGAACGATAATGCCTTAGTCGAAAACTCACATTCATTCGATTAGTGATAGAATAATCTAGTGCAATTGTATTGGTGATGTTATTTCGATTCCTTGATCCGAATAGAATACCACTAAAAGTAGTATCCGCAGGAACACCAAAAGGAACCGCAAAGCCAAGATAATTAATCTGAAACCCTTGATCCCAATTATACTTTAAGAAAACATGGTCTGATAATCTAAATCGCAATCCAATATTATAATCGTATTCTCGCCAATTATTACCGTTGATAACATAATAACTACCACCAGCATCCAGCGCCACTTTTTTCTGATAATTAGTTGAAATCCAAGTAGAAGTACCATAGAATTCGGGCAATGTATAGAAGTAACCAGGCGTTCTTGGCTCGAAATAATCGTAGCGTTGAACGGGAGAAATGTATGAGTCTATACCGAAAGCCATAAAGGACTTCAGTATGGCAAAAGCCCTCAGATTGAGGCCAAAACTAGTAAAGACATTGGGCTTATATAAGCGATTATAATCAAGATCGATGGATGTGGACAATTTCATAAACTTCCCAAAAGGCTTAAAAATTCGGTAAGAAGCTGAGAGGGCTGAATTTCTTCGGTTATTAAGTTGATTATATCCAAGATCATTGGGATCATAGGTTTCTGATTCCTCAAAATAAGAAGCGGAATAAGCAAATGCCCCTCTTTGCTTACCGGCAGATAAACTCCAGTTGAAACCCCGTGATATGCTGTCAATAAATAACTTATTGGATAGAGCGCTTGATGCCCCTAAGAAGTAATTGTTATCTTTTGTATTTAATAATGTTTTGAGGCAACTTACATTAGCATCATAAAAAGAACCCGCCCGAGTTACGTTCGTATTTGTTAGGTTAATGTAACTGTTATTTTTAAGATTTTGATCTAAAACCATGACATTAAAATTCGTAAGTGGTGAAACCAACACCTCTCTTTCTTCAAAAGTAGTTTGATCGATTGCTGTAGCAAATAACGGAGCAGTAAGGGCATTAAATACCCCGATACCCAAGCCAGATTTTGTGCGGCCACTTAATTTCGTTGCATTAAACAATTGCGTTGAAGTTGGCACAGATGATAAGCGCTCATTGCTTTGCAATAGATTATTTAACACACCAGCAGGTGCCTGTATTCCTATTCTTCTACTATAAAAAAGTCCCGAACGATTAAACAACTCGTTTCCTTCGGTGAAAAATTGCCTGTTTTCATTGAATTGAATTTCAAAAGGAGTCAAATTCAACACTTGGTTGTCGAACACAACTTGTCCAAAATCCGGAATTAGTGTAAGATCAACTGTAAAAGCGTCGTTTATGCCATACTTTATATCCAAACCACCATTTAAGGATTGCGCTACATTTCCATCTTCTGTCATTAGATAGGCAGATACATATGGCATTAAGGCCAAGCGAAAAGGCGGATGAATACCTTTTAATCCATCGACAGTTCCACTTTCAAGCAGGTAATTTTCGATATCGGGATTAACAGGCGACCACGTGGCCATCTCCCTAAACCTACTGATTTGTCTTGAAAAATTAATACCCCAAGACTGCACCTCTTTTTCAGGAAAGCGAATGGCCGAATATGGGATCCGAATTTCTGCAATCCAGGCATCATCGGTGATCTTTACCTTTGAATTCCAAACTAAATTTAATGCGTCATTGTAATCACCTTCGGCAATTTTAGCATCCAATTGAACGCCCTTGCTTGTAATGCCAAAGCAGAAACCATTTTGATCGTCATTATACGTGTCGAGAAAAATTGCAAATATATCTGCGTTGGGGCTATTTTCATCTCGCACACTAAAAACCGTTGAAATGGAATCAGGATGATCATAACATATTGCCGCGATATAGATCGCATCACGTGAATATGTCATCGCTACTTTAGTGTTTTTCCGCGATTTTTCAGTAGGATTTGGACGAATTTGGGTAAAGCCCTCCACAAAATTGGCGCTAAGCCAACAAGATTCATTTAAAATGCCATCAACCAGAATTTTTTCATCTGTTTCATTGGTCTTTAATATTTGAGTAAAGGAACCGAAACAGATCAGAATAAAAAACAAGCTTAATTTCATGGGGACAAAAATACACTAGAAAAATTATCTTCTCGGAAAATTAGTAACCTATTTTGCCGAAGCAATTATAAGCCATGTTTTACATTCTACATCAATTTAATCTATATTTACATATGCGACATACATTTTTATTATTGGTTTACTTTTCTGTTTTTTGTTTAAGTGCTCAAGACAGCATTGTTATTTACTTTAATTTTAATAGTTACATCTTAGATGAAAATGCGCGTACTGCATTGAGTAAATTAAAAAATTCAGAGGACTCTATCTCCGGTGTTTATGGTTTTACAGACCCTGTAGGAACTGTCGAATACAACCGAAATTTAGCGATTCAGCGGGTAGGTGCTGTTTGTAATTACTTAAAAATAAGTAATCCAATAAGTGAAAAAGAGGCAAGTATTGGAGAGCTATTTCAATTTTCGCCACTAAACAATGAAAATCGCAAAGTAATCATCCGAACCAAAGTAAAAGATTTAACTGCACTTAGCTTGGAAGAAAAACTTAAAGACGCCAAAATTGGAGATAAGATTATTATGAAAGCCTTGAATTTTCAACCTGGGTTAGCAATTTTATTGCCCGAATCACTGCCCATATTAAATGAGTTGGGTAGGCAAATGATTAATAACAAGAATCTTATTATTGAGATCCAAGGACATATTTGTTGTACTACTAATGACTACTTCGATTTATCTACCGATAGATCTAAAAGCGTTTACGATTTTTTAATTTCTAAAGGGATTTCAAAAAATAGGATGACCTATGTTGGCTTTGGCGTAACAAAACCACTGTTTAAAATTCCTGAAAACAATGAAACAGAACAAATTTCTAATCGTCGTGTTGAAATAAAGATAATCAGCCTCTGATAATAGAATAAAAAAAATTGGATGATATAAAATTAATTATTAAGAATTAGCAAAAAAACCGCTTAAATTTGCCGAGTGGAAACATTCAATAATCTTCG
The DNA here is from genome assembly GCA_044353285.1 of Crocinitomicaceae bacterium. Lineage (GTDB taxonomy): Bacteria > Bacteroidota > Bacteroidia > Flavobacteriales_D > Crocinitomicaceae > UBA952. The sequence continues at coordinate 4,053 of JBILCD010000154.1, forward strand.
CGAACAATTGGAATTATTGGAATGGCCAGACGTCTACTTTTTTAAATTTATAATTCCCAACGATCAACTAAAAATTGCACAAATCACAGCCTTTTTTGATGATAATGCGACGATTGGATTTCATCCATCAGGCAAAGGAAATTACATTAGCATTAGTGTTAAAACCGTGATGCTTAACGTCGATGAAATCATTTCTATTTATGAACAAACAAGTGCCATAAACGGCGTAATATCTCTATAAATGAATGCGTATATTATCCTAAAAGACATCCTGTTTTATGCCTTAGTTATTCTCTTTATCATTATTATGTATCGTTTGTTAATAAAGCGACTTAGTAAAGGACGACACAGGCAAGAATTATTTTGTATTCTGTATTCTTTGGATATAAACCCCTCAAGTGGAGAAATACCTTTTTATTTCACTACCGAAAGTCCTAAGCACATCGAATTTTCAATAGAAAATCAAGAGGGGAAACTCGTTGAGCTGGCAAATGGACCATTTGATATTGGAGGCCACATTATACGATTTGATAGTACTACTTTGCCAAATGGACTTTACTTCTATTGTTTAAAAACAGACAACCAGGAGACTAAGAAAAAGTTTAGAATAACAAATAGTTAACCTTCTTTTTCTTTCTTTTCTTTTGGTATTTTTATCTTTGTCCTACCCTTATTTATGTGGTGACGCTTTTTACTAAAATCCGAGCGTTGAGATGCCAAGGTTTCAAACCGTACAACAAGCCCTAAACTGTGCTGCATATAATTAGATTTCCCCATGAAAGGCGTGGTTAATCCTAATTTTCCTCCCGACTGTATTTGTAAACCGAAGGTTTTAGAGAACCAAAAATTACACCCGACTAATACATTAAGCGTTGGAGTAGTCGGTTTTACCAGAGAGTCATCTTTCGTTCTAATGCTCAAACCAAATCCTGCAGATACATATGGATCAATTGTACCCGATTTTAGTAATTTATAAAATGAATATTTCAAATTAGCATCTGTTGCTAAAAAGATTCCTGTTTTTCCTAGTTGACCGTTTACTAATTTATTGGGATTATATTGATTAAAGGCTGTAGAAAGTTCACACGACCATCCATTATAAATATATCTATCTGCAAATATTCTGGAGGGATATGCATTATTATGCCAATTTTCCGGGGAATAAAAAGCACCAGCATTACCATCGTCATCCATGGCATTCCAGCCGATTCCAAACATCCATTTATAGCTATTTTCCTTGGTTAATTTTTTTATAGGCTGGGCCATTAAATGCAACGATGACATCAAAAATAAAATACTCGTTAAAGCTCTAAATAAGGGTTGTATTTTCATAATCACAAACATAGACAAAATTTTCACTCAAAATCAAAAAGATTATTCAAGTTACTAAATTAATAAGTTAATAAAGATCTACTAATAATTAGAGAATAAATTATTAACTAAATGGTTACGAAAATTAGCCGATATAAATCATTATTTTTGCAAGATGTCAAAAAAAATCAAAAGGTACGTTCTAGAAAATGAAGCGTTCAACGCCTTTGAATTTATTGGAATTTGTACTGCTCAAAACGATTTTCGACTAGCTTGGCAACTTAACACACAGTTTGATATTTTTTTGGAAAAATCGGATGATTTTATTGAAATACCCTCAAAAAAAACAAATGAGCTTAACCAATTTAATTTTTACTTCTACAAAGATTTACAAAACCTTATTTCCTATTTTTTGATCCGTAACAAGCAAGATGGTCGCTTGTTACTTTCAGAAAAACCGAG
>JBILCD010000155.1:0-5784 GCA_044353285.1 Crocinitomicaceae bacterium
CTGTACCTGGAACTGCAGGGGCATGGAAATACGCACAACTCGACGGAAGCTCTTACATTGGCGTCCTACAAGCCAGCAGGGTCGAAAATCCAAGTTCTAAATTCCACCTTGGCGTGATTCACGGTGGCGCGAGCTCCGGATGTCGCTACGGATATTTTAGTGATTTTGCTGCTTACAAGTACGAGATAAGTTCCGCCAATGACTTGCTTTGTAGTGGTGATACTCTTATACTAAGTACTGACTCACTACCGGGAGCAACCTATACGTGGACCGGCCCGATGGGTATTACCACCAATGGTACAACCTTGCAACTCTTGGGTGTCGTTCCGTCCCAATCGGGTAATTACATTATTTCAGGCTTTTCACCTGGGGCCTGTGAATTAATTCCGGACACCGTTGCTATCAGTATTATTAGCACACCATCGCTACCAAGTATCCTTTCAAATACGCCTTTATGCTTAGGTGATACCCTTTTGGCTTATACCCCTGGCAATTCAGCTCTTACTTTTAATTGGAACTTCAATAATGGAACACTGTTTCAAAATGACTCCATATCAGTACCAAATTTAGCAGCCGGCTCCTATCCCATTGAATTGGTATCCAATCTAGGATCTTGTATTTCCCCAATTGCTTTCGACACTATTAGCGTTTTCCAAGCACCGACTATTGATTATATTGGAGCACTCGATACCTGCGGAAGCGTCACAGGTTTTTCCAGTACGTATAACATAGATCTTGAAGATGGCCTATCCGTTATTTCATGGAGCGAAGGAAATACCCAATTAGGAAATGGGGTAAACTTGAATGCTATTTCTTCCTCCAATGGTGCTTATTATGTGGGGAATTATGTCGTTAGCTTGAGCACTTTGAATAATTGTACCGCTGTCGACTCCTTTCAAGTCACATTTAACCCCTACCCTGTTCCTACTTGGAATGTGCTTCCTCAATGCGATGGTGAAACAGCACTATTTAACTCAGCTATTAATTGGAACAACCAAGCGCCACCGAACAGTAACGTGATGTATAACATCAATTGGGGTGACGGTCAAACCAGCAATCAAAATGCTGCATCACACGTATACGACAGCACAGGAAATTATGTAGCGACCATCGCTTTAACCAGCACTGCTGGATGTACTTCAAGTGATACCGTTCAATTCACGATTACCGCTGTACCACAAATGTTACCCCAAGTTAGTCCTCAATGCGGTCAGACGGCCTCTTTCGCAGTGGGATTTGTTAATGGAAATTATGTATTCGATCAATTTTATTGGAACATTCCTGGCGTGGGCGACTATTTCAATCCTATTTTTGATGAAACCTTTGTCAATCCTGGGGATTATACAGCTACATTATACTTAGAAGGCACCAATAACTGCGATTACAATACCCAAATCGCCTTTACTATCTTACCATCCGTAACCATAGACAACTTGGTCATTCCGAATGTCATTACTCCAAATAACGACCAAATCAATGACGAATTATTGTTAGAAAACTTATTTAAAGATTGTACGAATTTTGAATTATTTATCTTGAATCGTTGGGGTAATGTCGTGTATGAAATGGATAATTCCTCAGTACCTTTCAAAGGAAGCGATATGAGTGGAAAGGAACTTGAACAAGGGATTTATTTCTACAAACTAACCACAAATGATGGTAAAGTTGCATCAGGACACCTTACATTAATTCGATAAATTTACATTTGGAATCCTCCATTTATGGAAAAAACTTGGCCTGTAACAGCGCTTGAGTCTTCAGAAATCAACATGTCAAGCATCCGTAAAATACCTTTTGAATCAGCTAATGAACCAATTGGCGTCTTATTAATAATTTCATTTCTCATTTCAGTTGGAATTTCACGAATCATTCCTTCATCCATATAGCCAGGCGCGATACAATTTACTGTAATTCCAGACGGAGCAAGTTCAACAGCCAATGTTCTCGTTAATCCAAAAAGCGCACTTTTAGAAGCAGAATAAACTGATGTTCCTGCAATCCCTGTTTGAGCAACCACAGAAGAGAAAAAGATGATTCTACCCCATTTTTGTTTCCGTAGCTCGGGAATCATGAGTTGAGAAACAAAGAACGGAGCCTCGTAATTAATTCCATTAACGCGCCTAAATTCATCCTTTGAAACTTTCCATGACATTCCTGCGCTTGCAACGCCAGCTGCATGAATAAGCACATTTACCCCTTCTGTTTCTTCAAATAAAGCAGTTAGTTCATCTTCTATTAAAAGGTTTGCCTTAAGCAGTTTTGTTTGATTTGGAAAAGCCAAACAAAGTGATTCTAAAGTACTTGGATTAGCATGACAATGCAGGTAAACAAAATGCCCCTCACGCAATAAAAATTCAGCCATTATTAGGCCTAATCCGCCTGAAGAACCCGTTAATAATATTCGCTTATGCATTAATTTGGTATTTTTTGTCAACCCAAGATTTTAGAGGCCAGGGAATTCGGTTTGAAGACAAAAGTAAATAATTCACATCAATGGCGCCAAATTTCAAATTGAATTCACGCAATCCTTTATCATCACTTCCCCCAAAATCAAAATAATTATGAGATTCACAATGTGATTCAAGCACATGATTGTGAAGCGCTACCATTGCTCCTAGTGCTTTTCCTTTTTCATTTACGGCACCTTTTAAAAATAAAATTGAAGAATCCGTTCTAAAATAAAAAGACGATGCGATTAATTCGCCCTCAAGATAAGCCGAAAGTTGATGCGCGCACCTTGCCTCTTTGCCATTAATCATAAGTTGATGAATAGCATCATATTCTTTTATTCCTAAATGCTTAAAGAGTTTGCCTTTTTCATTTCTAAACAATTCAATGAGTGCTAAAGGATCGTCAAGCTCCTTTATTTCCAAATCACATTCCTTTGCTTTTTTTAGCGTGCGTTTGATATTCTGTGAATAGTTTTTATATAAATTATCATACTTCATCCCTAATTGAACACCTTGATATTTCCTGCTGGACACCTTCCAATCCGATTGTCTAAAATCTGTTGAAGAACCAAAATATACAAAGCGATGGCCCAATAACTCACGTGTTAATTCAGAAATAGTTGCTAAGGAAGAAGGATCACCAATAACATTAAATTCACGCGTAAAGATTGGCTGAACAAATAAACTCAAGCTATATTTAGATTGAGAAACTATGGGAAAGATTGCTTCATAATCACCATGAACAAAAGCCATCCATGCAGGACATACAGCATCTAAATACCACGAAAAATGAAAAAACTGACCTGGCCCTTGGAATTTTTCGACCAATGAATCCCATTTTACCCGATCAATATCACTACCTAAAATTATTTTATTCATTTAAGTTGATTAAGCGAAACAAATTCGATCTCATTTTTGTGCTTTGACATAAACAAATCTAACTTTTCCAATGAATACAATGTGCAAGCCTTTGGGTGACCAATAACCACAAGATGTCTTTTCTTTTCTTTTTTAGCCTGTTTAACTGCACGTTCAAGTTGTGATATAAAATAACCATCTGCACTTAAGCAAAAAGTATTATACCGAGAGAGCAGCACTTTCTTTGAGCCGCCACCTGAGGTTGGTACACCATTTCCAATTGGTTTATGACGAACAGGATTCCACCTCCCTAAGAGAAACAAACGCCAAAAAAATAGTGGAGAATAGCGTAAGGAAGTAATCGGCAACTCCAAAAATTTACCATTCTTATTTTCTATCAAAATATCTTTATCAAAATACCACGATGAACTATTTGGGGCATTCTTGAAATCATAATTGTAAGGTGTATTCGTATTTTTTCCGCCATAGAAGACCGAGGAATCAGTAGAGATACCCAAGGATAAAAAAGCAGTCCTAAGATTCGAAAAAGGTTGAACACACCAACCTCCAGCTCTAAAAGAATTTATAGGAGAAGAAATTAATTGCTGTACCTCTTGAAAATAACGGTGAATAATTGAGTCAACATCAGCTTCATTAAAATCAGAAAGCTTATACCGAGATGTGTTATGTTTCCACTCTTTATTTTCATAAACAACATCCTCCCAGTGCGGATGAATGTGCAAACCCGTCTCATGACCCAAAAGATCCCATGACTTTATTTGCTCAACAACCATCTTTAAATCCGTCGAGGCATCTTCTTGCTTTTTAGCATGCAGTAAGTATCCAGCATCAGGAAAAAAAGTAAATTTAGCTTGGTGACGCTCAGCGATATCTAGTAAATCCTTAGTGGGTTGAATCATGCATTGTTGAACTGTTCCGGATTTTTCACCGAAAAACAATTCATAATCCCATGTAAATGCTATTTTCAAGTTACCAGGCCATTAGGTGTATACATCGTAGTACCATTTAATTCATACGCTTCTTTCATTGTATTTAGCATCAGATTCGCGTCGAATAAAAGACAAGAAGCATTTCCTAAAGTAACTTGCTTACAAGCATTTTTAGCCAAAAAAAGTGGTATTAAATCATCACAGCGCCTTTTCTTTGAATGAATCGGATTATGCACCTTCGTTTTAACCAGATGCTCAACATTTTGTTCATCAATTACCCTTAAGTCATAAATTTCATCACAATAGACAGGATAAGCGAATTCTACTGCATCTTCGAGCAAATGCAAACTTGTTCCTGCATTATCCAGGCTTACACCGATGTACAGTATTTTCCCTTTAAGTTCGCACAACCTATGAAATGGTGAATCACTAGAATAAGGTGTTAGTTGATTAAAATGCCCTTCCGTTAAAAATACCGCTTTTGGTCCATGCGCACAAACCGGTTCTGTGGGATGCAAACTTCGTTTAACCCCTTTCATGGTGCGAAAATACTCAGAAATCGCACCCATCCGTGACGGAGTATGCTTAACATTGAAAATTGGATTATCCTGGACATAGTCAACTTGCAAACTCACAACTGGGGAACTTGGCATGAGTAAATTACCATTGACACCTAGAACAGAAAGCAAGGCCTCATTTACCGTGGCTGGTCCATCTTGAATAAAACCCATTTGTCGGAGACTAGCATGAACAAGTAAAGAATCACCTTCCTTAATTCCCATACTTTCTAATTGAGATTTAAGCTGCCCACATGAAATTAAACTTCCAGAAAGATGAGCTTGAGATAAGTTTTTATTGAATTTAATTCGCTTAAGTTCTCTGTATTTATTTAGCAGAAAACGAGGGATAATTTTACGAATACTTTTAGGCAACTTCATTGTTATAAAAGAGCCATAAAAGTAATCAATAATTTAGTAAAATTCAATGAAATGATTTACAAGTAGAGCCATCCGTAAAATGCACACGTTTAATAACGATCTCGATTTTGTTTGCATCATCGATCCAAGTTGTTGATCCATCTTTCAATGTTTCTCCAGGAAGTTTTGGACCGAAAAAATTACCTGCTTGCCAAGTAAATTCGCGCTTTCCTTTCACTTCATTAAATCCATTCTTATACGTTACAGTGTAATCAATAGCGTCCATTGTGCGCGATGAATTATTTTTAAAAAAGATAAAAAAACCAATGTTTTTGCCAAGCACTTGCTGATTGTAACTTTTTTCTATTGAAATACCACATTTATCAGAATTTTCGGATAAAAAACTAAATGAGAATAAAACTAAGGATATAATTAAAAGCTCAAAAATGAAAAGTGCTTTAGTATAATATGTTTTCATAGCGTAGATTTAGGATTAAATTAATTTTTTGTTTTCAATGATCTTATTAATTATTGATAAAATTAGCTAAATTAGTGCCATAAATAAACTCAAATATTTTAATTATGAAAAAGATTCAAATTCTATTATTC
>JBILCD010000156.1:0-5754 GCA_044353285.1 Crocinitomicaceae bacterium
AATAAATTCAAAATAGTAGTAAATTCGCCCCTCAATAAAAATTAAACGTTAGAAGCAATAAGTGGGAAAAGATAAGCTGCGCAGATTTGAAGCCATTAAATCATTTGAGAATGTTCATGAACACTCACTTGATCATTTATCCGAGAATAAGGGGTTTTGGAACGAACGCGTATTTAAAAATTCAGGCAAACTAATTCTTGAACTGGGTTGCGGTAAAGGGGAATACAGTGTTGGACTCGGGGAATTATATCCAGACAACAATTACGTTGGCGTAGACTTAAAAGGAAATAGAATTTATATTGGAGCGAAAATAGCCCTAGAAAAAGAACTTAAAAATGTTGCTTTCTTGCGCACTAGAATTGATTTTATTGACGACTACTTTGGTGAGAATGAAGTGGATGAAATTTGGTTAACCTTTTCCGATCCACAACCAAACAAACCTCGAAAAAGACTGACCTCTACCCTATTTATTAATCGTTACCGGAAATTTTTAAAGCCTGCTGGCTTAATTCATCTAAAAACGGACAGTGAAATCTTGTATGAATCAACCCTAGAAGAGATCACAAGTAATAATTATTGCTTAATTGACAATAAACCAGATTTATACGCTGCCTTAGCCACCAACGAAAATAAAGACGAGCAAGCCATTTTTTCGATAAAAACACATTATGAAAACGCATTTGTAAAGCGTGGTCATACCATAAAATATTGCTGTTTTACCATTAATTAAGTATGAAAATTGACATTCTTAATGGAAGCTATATTGGTTCAGGAAATCGTGAAAGTCTTTTTGACCTGAGTATTCCATTACATTTTAATGGGCAACTCATTATTTTTGTTCACGGCTTTATGGGATTTAAAGATTGGGGAGCATGGCACTTAGTTCAGGAATATTTTACGGAGAAAGGCTACGCATTTTGTAAATTCAATTTAAGTCATAACGGCGGCACAGTTCAAAACGGTATCGATTTTCCGGATGAAGAAGCCTTTGCAAGAAATACCTATTCATTTGAAGTAAATGATATTACATGCATTTCAAAACAAATCATGCCATACTTTGAAAAAACGCCAGAAATTCATCTAATTGGACATTCCAGAGGTGGTGGAGCAGCACTTCTTGCGGCAAAAGAAATAGGCTCAAAAACACTTAGTTTATGGGCATCAATATCCTCTATAGCATCTCGATTTCCATCAAATGAGACGCTAAATAAGTGGGAAGAAGATGGAATTCGTTATGTGGAGAATTCAAGAACGAAACAATCATTGCCTCAGTATTTTTCATTGTTTCAAGACTTTCAAGAAAATAATAAACGCCTTGACATTGAAATAGCTGCTCGTTCGTTAGAATGTGCTGTTAGTGTTTTTCATGGAAAACAAGATAAATCCGTTGATCTTTCTGAAGGACACTCATTGGCAAAATGGCTGAATGTCGACCTTTTCATTATGGAAAATGCTGACCATGTATTTGGAGCAAAGCACCCATGGAAAGAAAAGCAACTACCGATAGCCTTAAAAAAATTATGTGCTGAAACATGCCTTTTTTTAACAAAAAACTAACTTTGCAAGCAATAAAATTATCATGAAAATACTCGTTACAGGTGCAGATGGTTTATTAGGCAGTAATCTAATCAGAGAATTAATAAGTAGGCAGCATGAAGTAAGCGCCCTAGTTCAAGAAGATCGAATATATATTACATTAGTTGGCCTGCCCATTTCAATAATAAAAGGAGACCTTATCGATGCCAAGAGTATAAATAATGCTTGCACTAATATAGATGTTGTGATTCATTGCGCCGCAAACACAAGTATGTTTCCACCGCGGCAAGAAGCAGTAAAGCATGTTAATATATCAGGAACGCAAAATATTATTGATGCATGCAAGGTAAATAAGGTAAAGCGATTGATATACGTTGGAACAGCAAATTCATTTAATTCCGGTTCTATTGATCATCCTGGTGACGAAACAAATGCATACACAGCCACCAAATATGGCCTTGATTACATGGATTCAAAATATGAAGCGCAACGATTAGTCCTTAAAGAAGCAGCCAAAGGAACCCTTGATGCGCTGGTTGTTAATCCTACATTTATGATCGGCCCCTATGATAGCCGACCAAGCTCTGGAGAAATGATTTTGGGAATTTATTTCAAAAAAATTCCTGGCTACACGCTCGGAGGTAAAAACTTTGTCGCTGTTAAAGATGTTGCCTTTGCTATTGCTAATTCAATCAGCCTCGGACAAAAAGGACAATGTTATATTCTTGGTCACGAAAATTTAAGCTACAAAGAGGCATTTGAAAAAATTTCGTCAGTATTAAATGCCCCAGCCCTAAAATTTAAACTAAGTACCGGCCTTGTTCGCTTTTATGGAAAAACAAATTCTTTCTTGGGAAAGTTCCTACCCTATCATCCCAAAATATCTCGGGAGTTAGCCATACTCGCATCTGAGTCACATTTTTATTCTTCAGAAAAAGCGATTACTGAGCTCAAAATGCCCCAAACTCCATTGGAGATTGCGATAGCAGAATGTTATGCCTGGTTTGATGAAAATAATTACCTTAAAAAAGTAAAATAAATATGACAACTGAAGCCGTTCATATTAATTGGCAAGCCACTGATCTAGTTTCTTTTCTACCCCTAATGTTATCATTAGTATTTTTTACCGTGTATTGGTTTGTAGCACAATCAAGTAAATTAAAAGGAAAGTTCCTTGCTAAATTTGACCTTGACGAAGCACTTGTCAAGCACTTGTTTTTTACTAAAACCATTGGATTCATTAGCATGGGAATATTACCTTTAGTGATTTGTCTCTTGGTTTTTCCAACTACTTCATTTGCTGATTATGGACTTACTTTTGGTGTGACTTACATTACATTTACCCTTACATGGATTGGAATACTATCCATCATTGTCATTCCAATTGCCTATTTCAGTGCAAAAAAACCAAAGAACTTACTTAATTATCCACAAGCTCGATCCAAAATTTGGACAAGACAAATGATATTAACAGAAGGATTGGGTTGGTTTATTTACCTCTTTGGCTATGAATTATTATTTAGAGGAATACTCTTATTCCCCTTGGTTGACGCAATTGGTGTTTGGCCCGCAATTGGAGTTAATATCGCACTATATTCGGCTACCCACATTCCAAAAGGAGTTGAAGAAACCATCGGCGCTATTCCGCTTGGACTTGTACTTTGCCTACTTACCTTATTATCGGGAAACATTTGGATTGCCTTTTTCGTGCATGTTTTCATGGCTTGGACGAATACCTTTACAGCGCTACATTTTAATCCTGAAATGACCTACGCAACAAAAAAATAAATACCATGGATAAGGCAATGGTTTATCAATTAACCTTGGAGGCATTAAAAAATAAAATCAATGGCTTAAGATTGATTCTACAAGAAAGCTATCCTTCCATGTTTGATGACTCAAAAAGTTCAGCTGGAGATAAACATGAAACAGCTCTTGCCATGGCTCAATTAGAACAAGAAAAACTAACCAATCAATTAAATATACTTCTATTACAAGAAGCAATTATGACGGGGATTGATCCTGACTTGAAACACCAAAAAATCACCATTGGAAGCTTGGTAGAAACCAACAAAGGATGGTATTATTTTTCAATCAGTTTAGGGCAATTGATTTGTCAAAGTAATACTTATTTTGCTTTGAGTTTGGAAGCGCCCCTAGGTCAAATAATGAGAGGTAAAGTCGCAGGTGAACAAGTAACATTTAATGGAATAATAACAGAAATTATCAGTGTAATTTAAGCTGATCGATAAATTAGACTTACTTTTGATGAAAGATTATTCATGCGTGTAATTTTTCATTTTTTTTTATTTCTTGGAATAGTCGTTCCTACGCGCTTATTTTCTCAATCCCTAATCATCAATGAAGTTTCCCAAGGACCTACAGGATCGAAAGAATATGTCGAGCTTTTAGTTATTCCAGGCGTCAATTATAATCCTTGCATTGCTGGTACAAACTGTCTTGATTTAAAAGATTGGATAATTGATGATAACAATGGTTATTTTTCAAATGGACCAAGTACCGGGGAAGGTGTTGCTGGTGGTTGTATCCGTTTCGCAAATAATAGTTTTTGGTCATGCATCCCTGTTGGGACGCTGATTGTAATATACAACGATGCCGATCTAAATGCATCAATGCCAGCTCAAGATTTAAGTATGGTAGATAATAATTGCCGCTTGGTGATTCCTATTTCTTCTACCTTATTTGATAAACATGCCACATCACCCTCAACTGGCACTGGTCAGCTCTATCCCATGTCAGGATATAGTGCAGGTGGATCATGGAGTAACATGGGTATGGCGAATACCGACGATGCCTTTCAGATTTATAGTTCAAGTAATTATTCTGTTCCAGTACATGGTGTTAGTTGGGGAAATAACAATAGTGCAACCATTATCTACTTCACCGGACCTGCAACAAACAGCGTGTATAGTTTCACAAATAATATTTCTAATAACCCCAATGCACAAGCAAATTGGACTGCTGGAAATTGTACGGCGCCAAATAACCAAACGCCAGGTTTAGCAAATAATGCAGGAAATCAAGCCTATATTAGCTCCTTAACTAATAATTGCATTGCTATACAGCCCATTCAGGCAAATTTAAACCTTACAGTTCCTGTAACCTGTGGCTGCAATGCCTCAGCTTCGGCCGCTCCTACAGGAGGAAGTGCTTATAGTTATGTCTGGATGAACAGTGCTCAAGTTCCAATTGGTCAGACAAATGCCACGGCAAATAACTTGTGCTCAGGGTGGTATTTTTGTCAAATTACAAGCGCAAATGGATGTGTGATCATTGATAGTATTCAAATTCCAAATAGTGTCCCGATTGCAGAACCTTTGTTTGCAAATATTGGTGCTCTTTGCCAAAATTCAGTAGCGCCATTACTTTCGAATATCTCTACAAATGGGATCAGCGGCACATGGTCTCCGCCCTTAATTTCAACCAGCACCATTGGAAATACTACTTTTCAATTTACACCCAATGCTGGCCAATGCGCCGATACAGCTAGCTTAATCGTTTATATTTTAAATGGTGCGCCAGCCGTCTTTAACATAGATTCAAGCTATTGTGTTTTTGCAAGTCCATCCCTACTTCCATCAATCTCTACGAACGGAATTTCAGGAACTTGGAATCCTGCTACCATTACGACAGGTTCCGCAAACCAAACCAGCTATACCTTTACACCTTTAGCCGGACAATGTGCTATTGGAACAACTATTAGTATCGATGTCTTGGATAGTATTCCGCCATCATTTTTTTATTTTTCTACCTACTGCATCAATGAAGTGCCTTTAGCACTTGAACCGCAATCCACTAATTTTTACAATGGCACGTGGAACCCGAATTCAATAAATACGAGTACTCAAGGTGTTTCATATTATACCTTCACACCTTTTGATCAAGCCAATAATTGTGTTACAAGTCTTACACTTAACATTGTCATTACCGATTCCATTGTTCCCTTATTCAACCAAATGGGACCTTATTGCGTTGGCGATGTTGCGCCAGCCATGCTAACACAATCAAATCAAGGTATTTCAGGTTCTTGGTATCCCAGCCCAATCAATACGAGTATTGCGGGAACCTACAGCTTTATCTTTACTTCGATTCAAATGGCTTGTACCACCATTGGAACAATGGATATTGTTATCGCAGCATCAATTGTAGTCGATGCAGGGAATGATACTACCGTTTGTTCTGGAAGTCCGCTTTTAT
>JBILCD010000157.1:0-5744 GCA_044353285.1 Crocinitomicaceae bacterium
AAATAAATTAATGTCATCTTTTTTAATTTGAACATTGCCATAGGCATGAACTATTTTTTTATTATGATGGTAATGAGCTGAATCGCAATACATGGTATTCCCTTGATAGGTAAAGTTTACGGTTCCAATTAGTCTATGCTGGCCAGTTCTTTGATCGAAAATAACCTTTTCTGTTCCAGGTAATAGTTCCAAAATATTCCCCTGAGCATGAAGTCCTTCCTTCAAAAAAAATGCGCTCAAAATGAACGCATAAAGGTATATTTTATGGAAGATTCCCATTCTATTTTAAAAGTGTTTGTTCCCTGTCAGGACCAACAGATACAAGCGTAATAGGAACATTTAATTCTTTCTCAAGATAAAGCACGTAGTTTTTAAGTTCTTGAGGCGCATCTTCATACCGTCGCAATTTAGTTAAATCTTCTTTCCAACCCGCCATCTCAATATATATCGGAACAAGGACTACATCGTTAACATCATAAGGGAATTCCGTTATTTTTTGACCATCTATTTCGTAATGCGTGCAGATTTTTATGGAATCAAATATACTGAGGATATCAGCTTTCATCATGCTTAATTCAGTTACTCCATTAACCATTATGGCATATTTTAACTGAACCAAATCTATCCACCCACATCGACGAGGTCGGCCAGTGGTAGATCCAAATTCACGACCTTCCTGTCTGATCTGTTCGCCAACTTCGTCAAGTAATTCAGTTGGAAATGGACCACTACCTACACGTGTACAATAGGCTTTAAAAATCCCGATTACCTCACCAATTTTGTTCGGAGCAATGCCTAATCCTGTGCATGTTCCAGCCGTAACTGTATTGGAAGAGGTTACAAATGGATAGGTTCCAAAATCAATGTCGAGCATCGTTCCCTGTGCACCTTCTGCTAATATTTTCTTACCAGATAAAATAGCGGTATTTAAAAAATGCTCGCTGTCAACAGCATCTAAGGATTTTATTACTTCTAAACTATCCATCCACTCTTTTTCCAAAGAAGTCAAATCATATTCGAAATCATCATAATGGGAAAGTATCCCGATATGCTTATCCATTAAATTTTGGTATTTCTCCTTAAAATTTGGAGAATAAAGATCGCCAACCCGTAAGCCGTTCCTTCCTGTTTTATCCATGTAGGTTGGACCAATACCCTTGAGCGTAGATCCAATCTTATTTTTTCCTTTTAATGTTTCGGATGCGGCATCTAATAATTTATGAGTAGGTAGAATTAAGTGTGCTTTCTTAGAAATAAATAAGCGTTTTTTGAAGTCAATATTGAAAGGCGCTAATTTCTCTAATTCACCTTTGAATATTATTGGGTCAATGACTACACCATTGCCCACTAAATTGATAACATTTTCTCGAAAGATGCCAGATGGAATCGTATGAAGAACGTGTTTTATACCTTCAAATTCTAAGGTATGACCAGCATTAGGACCTCCTTGAAATCGAGCAATTATATCATATTTTGGGGTGAAAACATCAACAATTTTTCCTTTTCCTTCATCTCCCCATTGAAGGCCTAATAATACATCAACTTTCATCTATAACTTAATTAAAATGATTTTTTGCTGATTCAAATGAATCGAAAATAGTAAAGACTTCATGAATTTTTGTTATCTCAAATAACTTCGTAAGTCCAGCATTTGGCTTTAAAAAAACGGTATCTCCTCCATTTATCCTCGATTTAGTAAGTACCTTAACCATAAAGGCAATCCCGCTCGAGTTTGTATGCGATAATTGTGAAAGATCTATGACAATTTTCCAATTATCTACCTGGTCAATGGCTTCTTTCATCGGCTGAATATCAGCGTCGGATAATATTTTGCCTGATATAAACAAACAAGTTACTGTAGAGGTGGAAATTGAAAATTCGATCATGATTTGCTTTTTTTAATTCCATAAAAATAGAGTGAATGATGTTGAATATCAACGTCAAATAACTCTTCAATGGTTGTTTTTATTTGTTGTATTCTTGGATCACAAAATTCTTTAACTTCATTGGAATCAGTGAAAATTAAATGATCGTGCTGCTTTGATCCATGGGCTTTCTCATATTGAGCTAGGTTCTTACCAAACTGGTGCTTCGTTACTAAATTGCAAGCAAGTAATAATTCAATAGTATTGTATAGAGTGGCTCTTGAAACACGGTAATTATTACTCTTCATTTTTTCATAAAGTGTTTCAACATCAAAATGACCGTTATACTCATAGATTTCTGATAAAATAGCAAAACGCTCGGGCGTCTTTCTATGTCCATTTTGAACTAAATAGGCGGAGAAAATACTTAATACCTTTTCTTGAAGCTCCAAGTTGTTATTCATTTTTGTTGTAAATACAAATGTAATTATTTCTTTGGATGTGCAATCCTGATTTTATTGTTGATTTCTATTGTTGAACGAACTATTTTTCAATCGTTAATTTCTTTACGTGGTTCGATAAAAGATACTTAAATTTGCATATGCTAAATGGAAAACGTATTTGTGTTGTATTGCCTGCTTATAATGCAGCAGAGACACTAGAGATGACGTATAATGAAATCCCTTTTGATATTGTTGATGATGTTGTTTTGGTAGATGATGCTAGTAAGGATGCGACAACAGAACTCGGAAAAAAATTGGGGATAAAACATTTGATTCGTCATGAAAATAATAGGGGCTATGGTGGTAATCAAAAATCATGTTATGAAAAAGCGCTGGGACTAAACGCCGATATTATCATAATGTTGCATCCTGATTATCAATATACTCCAAAGTTGATCCATTCGCTTTCTGCGGTGATTGCATTTGACGTTTATCCAGTTGTAATGGGCTCGAGGATTCTAGGAAAAGGGGCAAGAAAAGGTGGTATGCCGATGTATAAATATATTGCAAATCGCTTTTTGACCCTAGGGCAAAATATTTTATTGGGCCAAAAACTTTCAGAATACCATACTGGATATCGTGCATTTTCAAAAGAAATTTTTGAGAAAATTGATATAGAAAGTAATTCAGATGATTTTATATTCGATAATCAAATGCTTGCTCAGATATTTTATGCAGGATTTGAAATCGGTGAAATTACCTGTCCTACAAAATATTTTGAAGAAGCTTCCTCCATAAATTTCAAACGCTCTGTTCAATATGGTCTAGGCGTTATCGGTGTTTCAATTAGTTACCGAATGGCACGATGGGGAATTATAAAACCTAAACTGTTTTATCCTAAAAATAATATCTAAATTTAAAATAAGGAATCGATTATGTCGGATGATAAAAAAGTAATTTTTTCTATGGTTGGCGTCTCTAAAGCTACCCCTCAAGGAAAACAAATCATTAAAAATATTTACCTGTCATTTTTCTATGGCGCGAAAATCGGAATTATTGGATTAAATGGTTCTGGTAAATCAACGGTTATGAAGATTATTGCAGGCCTTGATCAAGCTTTTCAAGGTGATGTAGTATTTTCGCCAGGATATACTGTAGGCTACTTGCCGCAAGAACCGGATATTGATCCAACTAAAACAGTCAAAGAGGTTGTGCTTGAGGGCGCAAGTGAAACGGTTGATGTACTCAAAGAATATGAGGAAATCAATGCCGCTTTTATGGATGAAGATGTGCTCAATGACCCTGATAAAATGGATAAGTTAATTGCTAGGCAGGGTGAGGTTCAAGATAAAATTGATGCGCTCGATGCTTGGGAATTAGATAATAAATTAGATAGAGCGATGGATGCTTTAAGGTGTCCGCCTGATGATCAATTGATTTCTACACTTTCTGGTGGCGAAAAAAGAAGGGTGGCGCTTTGTCGTTTGCTACTTCAAAATCCTGATATTTTATTATTAGATGAACCTACGAACCACTTGGATGCCGAATCAATTGATTGGCTTGAACAACATTTGCAGCAGTATGCAGGTACTGTTATTGCCGTAACACACGACCGTTATTTTCTGGATAATGTCGCAGGGTGGATTTTAGAATTGGATAGGGGGGAAGGGATTCCTTGGAAAGGAAATTATACCTCGTGGCTAGAACAAAAATCGAATCGTTTGAAAGAGGAGGAGAAATCAGAGTCCAAACGGCAAAAAATGTTACTGCGTGAGTTGGATTGGGTAAGGATGAATCCAAAAGCACGGCAAGCAAAAAGTAAGGCAAGACTTCAAAATTATGAGAAAATGCTCTCGGAGGATGTACAAGCTAAAGAGGCCTTGCTTGAAATGCCTATTCCAAATGGACCTCGATTAGGAACGAATGTTATTGAAGCGGCACATGTTGCTAAGTCATTTGGCGATAAGCTTTTATATGATGATTTAAATTTTAGTTTGCCGCCCGCTGGAATTGTTGGAATTATTGGTCCCAATGGAGCAGGAAAGACGACAATCTTTAAAATGATTATGGATGAGTTATCCGTCGATTCGGGGGAATTCAAAGTTGGTGAAACCGTTAAAATTGGCTATGTAGATCAATCGCATAAAGACGTAAGCAAAGAGAAAACTGTTTTTGATGTAGTATCTAATGGCTTGGAATATGTTGAAGTTGGAAACCAAAAAATAAATTCGAGGGCCTATCTCTCTAAATTTAATTTTAATGGAGCAGATCAAAATAAAAAAGTAGGTATTTTGTCCGGTGGTGAACGTAATCGCCTGCATCTAGCGATGACCTTAAAAACAGAGGCAAATGTTTTGTTGCTCGATGAGCCAACGAATGATATCGATATTAATACCTTGCGCGCATTAGAGGAAGGCATCCAAAATTTTGCGGGTTGCGCAGTGGTTATTTCTCACGATCGATGGTTTTTGGATCGCATATGTACTCATATTCTTGCTTTTGAAGGAGATTCCCACGTGCATTGGTTCGAAGGTTCTTATTCAGAATACGAAGAAAATCGAAAGAAACGAATGGGTGATTCAGGACCAAAACGTATCAAGTACCGAAAAATCGTTTAGTTAAATAAAAGAATCTTACTTTTTTCTACCGACTTAACCTTTTACAATTTTGTAAAGCCATTCTTTACCTTCGGATGATATTTTTAAAATATACATCCCGCTGGCCAATTTTGAGATGTCCAAGGTATTTTCTGATCGTAAGCACTTCATTTTAGTTCCATTTATTTCATAAATTCGGATGATTTCATTTCCTGTCAGTTCTCCTTCGATACTAATAAAATCACATGCCGGATTAGGAAATATTTTCCAATTTGGCTTTGTTTCCTTATCCGTTAGATTGGCAGTATAGGAAGCTTTAACAGCTGAGTAGGCATCGACTTTCCCCATTCCCCAACGTACGTGACCCGGAGGATCAATAGTACCTGTGTACGAATCTTCGTAGGCCGTATTTTTTAGTACGTTTTTTACATCTTCTGGAGAAATAGTTGGCTTTGCTTCAAGAATAAGCGAAACGATGCCTGCTACCATTGGTCCAGACATAGAGGTGCCGGATAAGCGGACAAAATCATAATTATTATTATTGAAATTAACTGAAGCAACTGGAGTAAAGCTACTTGTTGAGAATGAATTGAGTGCTGACGAGATATTCACACCTGGTGCTGAAATATCGGGTTTAGGGTATTCATCCATTCGAGGACCATTACTTGAAAATGTAGCTATATTGTTAAAAGTATTATGAGCGGCAACTGTAATGACTCCTGTAGTTACCCCAGGATGACCGATGCCGTATTGATCATTACCGATAATATAGCCACTTCCATTGGTGGTGAAAGGTGCACTCGTGTTTCCACTACCATAAATGGTTCTACGTGTATTCC
>JBILCD010000158.1:0-5729 GCA_044353285.1 Crocinitomicaceae bacterium
AGGCATGAATGCTGTTGTGATGGATGACGTAGTCGTTGGCGAAGAATCAATAATTGGCGCTTTATGCTTTGTTCCTTCAAAAATGGAAATTCCTAGAAGAAGTTTAGTGGTGGGTAATCCTGCACGAATTCTTAAAACCGTTAGCGATGAAATGATTGCATGGAAAACGGAAGGTACAGCATTGTACCAAGCACTTCCAAAAGAATGTCATGACTCCCTCCTACTTTGCGAACCGCTTACAGAGCCAGAAGAAAATCGTCCAAAACAAGAGCGCTTTTACAATACCTGGGATTCAAAGTGATCTTCAAAGGTGATTAATAATCACTAAGGTTCATCTTCCGAGCTTTTCTCGGTAGTTCAAAAGTGCTGTTAACCCAAATCAACTCAAAAAATAGTTTGACAATTCAAGTCAAAGACTTGGTTAGGCCATTCAAAAAGTCCTAATTTGCGGGTAAAGTGATTAAAGCATAATTAGGATTTTGATTTTGGGCGAGTTGAAGGGATTGTGAAGGGACGATGGTATGACAGATTTGTTCTAATAAAATTCTAACTTTAACAAAAAAAAATAAATGTTCGAACAAACCTTTAAAAATGTTGATGACATTCTGCACAAAGATGCGGGGTGTGGAAGTGAGTTAGATTACGTAGAACAAACCTCTTGGGTTTTGTTCTTAAAGTACTTGGATGATTTAGAAAATGATAAAGCAACCGCTGCTGAATTAACTGGAAAACAATACAAGCCACTTATTGATACCGAATACCAATGGAATGTTTGGGCAGCTCCAAAAGGTGCAGATGGTAAGATTGATCACCACGCCGCTTTAACTGGCGATGACCTTGCCGATTTTGTAAACATTCAACTATTTCCATACCTTAAAAAATTTAAGGCAGATGCCGTTAGTGCAGATACAATTGAATATAAAGTTGGTGAGATATTTAGCGAACTAAAAAACCGCATACAAAGTGGTTATAATCTACGTGAAGTAATTAACCGCATTGACGAACTTCGTTTTCGCACCCACGCTGAAAAGCACGAAATGAGCCATTTGTATGAGTCCAAAATACAGAACATGGGCAATGCTGGGCGTAATGGTGGTGAGTACTACACGCCAAGACCATTAATTACTACTATTGTAAAAGTGGTTGCTCCAGAAATAGGAAATAAAATATACGATGGTGCGGTTGGTAGTGCTGGTTTCCTATGTGAAGCGTTTAGCTATTTGCAAAACAGCAAAAAACTAACGACTACCGACGTAGAAATTTTACAGAAAAGAACCTTTTACGGTAAAGAGAAAAAGTCATTAGCCTATATTATTGGCACAATGAATATGATTTTTCACGGCATTGAAGCACCCAACATTGTACATACCAATACCCTTGCTGAAAACTTAGCGGACATACAAGAAAAAGACCGTTATGATATTGTATTGGCTAACCCTCCGTTTGGTGGTAAAGAACGTGCAGAAGTACAACAAAACTTCCCAATTAAAACAGGTGAAACCGCTTCCTTATTTTTACAGCACTTTATTAAAATACTAAAAGCGGGTGGTAAGGCTGCTATCGTAATTAAAAACACCTTTTTGAGTAATACCGATA
The DNA here is from genome assembly GCA_044353285.1 of Crocinitomicaceae bacterium. Taxonomy (GTDB): domain Bacteria; phylum Bacteroidota; class Bacteroidia; order Flavobacteriales_D; family Crocinitomicaceae; genus UBA952. Next base: position 1,597 of record JBILCD010000158.1, read on the forward strand.
ATGCTTCTGTGGCATTGCGTAAAGAATTGTTAGAAAGTTGCAACTTGCACACCGTTTTAGATTTGCCTGGTGGTACTTTTACGGGTGCTGGTGTAAAAACCGTAGTCTTGTTTTTTGAAAAAGGAAGTGCTACCAAAAAAGTATGGTACTACCAACTGAACTTAGATAGAAACTTAGGAAAGACTAACGCCCTTAACGAACAAGATTTAGCTGACTTTATTGAATTACAAAAAACAAAAGCAGACAGCGAGAACTCATGGAGCATAGATGTAGGGACACTGAGCGGAGCCGAAGTGGACCTTAGTGCCAAAAACCCTAATAAAAAAGAGGAAGCCGCTTTACGCCAACCACAAGAAATTTTGGAGAAAATGAAAGCATTAGATAGTGAAAGTGCTGATATTTTAAACTCTATTTTGGAACTGATATGAAACAAGGCAATGCACTGAGCCTGCCGAAGGGTTGGGAAATAAAAACACTTGGTGAGGTAAGTGTAATAATGAATGGAGGAACACCAGATACGAGTGTGCCTATATTTTGGGGAGGTGAAAATCTTTGGATTACTCCAAAGGATATGGGAAAATTAGAAAGTATTTATGTTGATAATACCTTAAGGAAAATTACAAATGAAGGCTTGAAAAATTCATCTGCTAAAATTCTTCCTCCTAATTCAATTATACTTTCTTCGAGAGCACCAATTGGACATTTGGCGATCAATACAAAACCAATTTCAACCAATCAAGGATGTAAAGGGGTTGTTCCAAAAAAAGGGGTTGATACGTTATACCTTTATTATTTTTTATCAAAGTCAGTAGATTTGTTAAACAGTTTAGGAACTGGAACAACATTCAAAGAATTATCTAGTTCAAAATTGGGGGCAGTAGAAATCCCCCTTCCTCCCCTTCCCGAACAACAGCGCATCGTTTCCATATTAGATGAAGCCTTTGCCGCAATAGCAAAAGCCTTAGCCAATGCCGAACAAAACCTCAAAAACGCCAAAGAACTTTTTGATGTTTATTTAAATAAATACTATACAAGTAAAGAGGATGGTTGGGAAGAAAAAAAATTAAAAGAAGTTGCAGAGTATTTTAATGGGTTAACTTATTCTCCAAAAGACCTTAGCAATGAAGGAATTATTGTTTTGCGTTCTTCCAATGTTCAAAATGATGAATTGGACTTTAAAGACATCGTAAGAGTTAATCTGAATGTAAAGGAAAAAATTATTGTAAAGGAAGGAGATATTCTTATGTGCAGCCGAAATGGTAGTGCAAGATTAGTCGGAAAGACTGCTACAATAAAAAACTTAGGTGAAGAAATGACATTCGGAACATTTATGATGATTGTTAGAAGTGAATATAACCCATATCTATCTTGGTTTTTTAAGTCAACTGATTTTCGTAACCAAATAAAAGGAGGTGCAAATACAATGATAAATCAAATAACAAGGTATATGCTTGATGATATTATCCTCTCGTTTCCTCCGATAGAAAAACAGAATGAAGTAGTTCGGCAATTGGATGCTTTATCGATGGAAATAAAAAAGTTGGAGACCATATACAATCAAAAAATTAACGACTTAGAAGAACTCAAAAAATCCGTTCTTCAAAAAGCGTTTAGTGGGGAGTTACGTGGTGGTGAGCCTGTCGAACCAAAAACAGCAAAAGCATTAGTATGAACGAAGCAGATACAAGGGCAAACCTTATTGACCCAAAGCTAAAGGCTTGTGGTTGGGGAGTTGTTGAAGGTTCAAAAATCCTTCGTGAGCAATATGCAAAAATTACCGACGGTAAAATTCAAACTGGTGGTCGTCGTGCAACACCAATGATTGCTGATTACATCTTGGTTTATAAAGGTGTTAAACTAGCTGTGATTGAAGCAAAAAGCATTAGTCTAGCGGTTGGTGAAGGTGTTGCTCAGGCTAAGGCGTATGCTGAGAAATTAAAACTTGAAACTGCATATAGTACCAACGGAAACGAGATTTACAGCATTTGTATGCTTACTGGCACAGAAGGATTGGTCGATAATTACCTATCCCCAGAGGAATTGTGGAATAAAACTTTTTCTGACCAAAATCATTGGAGAGAAAAGTTTACCAATGTTCCCTTTGAAAATAAAAGTGGCACCTGGCAATTACGATACTACCAAGAAATTGCTGTTCAAAGAACCGTTGAAGCCATAGCGCAAGGCAAACAACGTATTTTATTAACCCTCGCTACTGGTACTGGAAAAACGGCTATTGCTTTTCAAATTGCGTGGAAATTATTTGAAACACGTTGGAACTTAAAGCGTGATGGTAGTCGCAGACCAAGAATATTATTTTTAGCCGATAGAAACATATTGGCAAACCAAGCTTTTAATTCCTTTTCTGCCTTTCCAGAAGATGCTTTGGTAAGAATTAGCCCGAAGGAAATAAGTAAAAAAGGAAGTGTTCCTACTAACGGAAGTATCTTCTTTACCATTTTTCAAACCTTTATGACCAATGCTAAAGTGTTAAAGAAAACAGAAACAACGCAACCCGTTTCTTTGGCAGCCGAATCTCTTATTGAATATGGTAGTGAACAATTCAACTTCGGGCAATATCCAACCGACTATTTTGACTTCATCATTATTGATGAGTGTCACCGAGGTGGGGCAAACGATGAAGGCAACTGGAGAGGTATTTTGAATTATTTTTCGCCAGCAGTTCAGTTGGGTTTGACAGCTACTCCGAAACGAGTAGATAACGTAGACACCTACAAATACTTTGGCGATCCGGTTTATATTTATTCGTTGAAAGAAGGCATTAACGATGGTTTCCTGACTCCTTTTAAAGTAAAGCGTATTCAAACTACGTTGGATGATTATATCTATACCAGCGATGACCAAGTCATGGAAGGCGAAATTGAAGAAGGCAGAACTTATAAAGAAGCTGATTTTAATCGAATTATAGAAATAAAGGCAAGAGAGGCAAAAAGAGTTCAAATTTACATAGACGAAGCCAATCAGAAAGAAAAAGCTATTATTTTTTGTGCTACCCAAGATCATGCTGCAGCAGTGCGTGACTTGGTCAATCAATACAAAACAAGTACCAACCCCAATTATTGTGTGCGTGTTACCTCTTATGACGGTGAAAGAGGCGAACAGTTTTTGAGGGAGTTTCAAGACAACGAAAAAACGATTCCAACCATTCTAACAACTTCACAGAAGTTATCTACTGGCGTAGATGCAAGAAACATTCGTAACATAGTTTTAATGCGCCCAGTAAATTCTATGATAGAGTTTAAGCAAATTGTTGGTCGAGGTACACGTTTATTTGATGGGAAGGAGTTTTTCACGATTTATGATTTTGTAGATGCCTACCATCATTTTGCAGACCCAGAGTGGGATGGCGAACCATTAGAACCAGAACCACAAACCGAACCTAAACAGCCAAAACCGCCGTGTGAAATTTGCAATCAAAGACCTTGTGAATGTGAGAAACCAGGTAAAGAACCGTGCGATATTTGCGGTGAATTATTCTGTAATTGCAGTAAGAAAAAGAAGGTTAAAATAAAATTGCGAGACGGTAAAGAGCGTGAAATACAATCAATGATTTCAACTTCGTTTTGGGGAGCAGATGGCAAACCAATTTCAGCAGAGCAGTTTTTAAATAATCTATTTGGCGAATTGCCAAATCTTTTCAAAAATGAAGCAGAATTAAGAAAACAATGGAGCAAACCAAATACAAGAAAAATATTGTTAGAAAAATTAGATGCTGCAGGATTTCCTAAAAGTGACTTATTGATCGTTCAATCATTAGTTAATATGGAAAAAAGTGATTTGTTTGATGTATTGGAATATGTGTTTAATGGCAATTACAGCTCACTAACCAGAGAAGAACGAGTAGCAGCAGCACAAGCAACAATCTTTGCCATATTAGACGACAAACAAAAGGAATTCATCGCATTTGTGTTAAGCAAATACGTTGAATCTGGCGTAGATGAACTTGACATAGAAAAATTACCACAATTACTCATCAATAAATACCAATCGATGCCTGATGCGCTGGAAATTCTTGGGAATGCAAAAGATGTAGGGCTGCTTTTTATAGAGTTTCAGAAGTATTTGTATCAGGAGAAGGTGGCATAAAAAGAAACGAACAGCCCCACTCTGCGATT
>JBILCD010000029.1:0-16128 GCA_044353285.1 Crocinitomicaceae bacterium
TCCACTTTGCTTTATTTAGTAATTGCTGTTCTTTAAAATCTCCCTCTATCCAGTATTCAATGCGTCGAAATATCAATTCCATAAATATGGTTTGTGGACAAACCCAACCACAAAACAATCTACCATAAATAATGGTAAAGAAAATAATAAAAACGATGAAAAGAATGAACCCTATGGCGAATAGGTAGAAGTCTTGTGGCCAAAATATATTTCCAAACAAGACAAATTTTCTATCGATAATATTGAATAAGAGTAAGGGTTCTTGTTTGATTCTTATATGTGGTGCACTAAATAAGAAAACAACTAAAAAGTAGCTGGTGATTTTTCGCCATTCATAAAGCTTTCCTTTAGGTCGTTTCGGATAAACCCATACACGTTTACCCTGCTCATTAACGGTCGAGATATGATCTCGAAATTCGTCCGCTTCCATAAACTATTTTTCTATTTTATCTCCTTGTGCTGGTTTTGTTCCTTGAATGAATGGTAGCTGAACAACATAGCTAGAAACTTGTTGGATTTCGATTGGATTTAATTTAGAGGCGTGTTCAGGCATACCATTAGGTTGCCCATTTTTAATAGAATAAAAGACATCTTTAATATCAAAGCCATAAATCCATGCCTTATCCGTTAAATTAGGGCCAACATCCCCTTCCCCCGTTTTCTTATGACACAAGATACAGTTTGTATTGAAAATTCCTTTTCCTTTTGCCAAAGCATCAGGAGCTGTTAGAAGTTTCACGTTAGTTTCATCAACGTTCATCGCGTTTTGATATAGGTATGCTTTTATTTCACTGTTTGCTTGAACGACCTCCTTATCGTAGGCCTTGATTTGAAGATCTGAATACCCAATGATATGATAATTGAATAAATAAATTAGCGCAAATATAATCGTTGCAATAAATCCCCATGTCCACCAAGGTGGAAGGTTATTGTCTAATTCACGAATTCCGTCGTATTCATGATCCATTAGGATTTTGTGCTCTAATTCGATAGGAACTGTATCTGTTAAAATAGCATTTAACTTTTTAAGTGCTTTTTTAGGGACCCGTACTTCTTTTTCAGGAATTATCATCGCCATCAATCGATTAAAAATAGTTTTTAGGTACAGCAATACACCTAATAATAAAAGGTCAATTGCTAGTAAAAAGTAGAGATCGGTTTTTTCCACTAAGAGCCAGGGCATTTTTTCGGTCGCCTCTCCATAAGTCATAAAGTTGAGTGCGTATACCTCTGAATTAGAGCTTATTAATCCAAAAGTAATAATCAAAATAATAATTGGAAGAACATTGGAAACTTTTGCTAATTTTTCCTTAAAGAAGTCCGATTTGATTAAGCTAATTATGGATGCTGACAAAATCAAGATAGCAATTATAAGTACTATGCCAAGCACTAGAAAACCATAGAAAACATCTAGATTACTTGAATAGTTTGGGACGATCTTCACAGCTTTTTTAGTTGAATTTAGGCTGCTAGGATTCACTGCGATAGCTGGTGTATAAGAATCAATATAAGAGAAAATGGCATCTATCTCTCCTTTTGTAACGGTTTGGTTGGGCATTTCAGTCGGACTATATCCCTTAATTTGTATAGCCAATTTACTTTTTCCAGAAGCGATGAGTCCTGCAGAGTTTTCCACCCATTTGTATAACATTTCAGCTTCTTGTGCGGCTTCCCACTTTGCTTTTACGCCCATTAATTTAGGCCCTGTTCCGTTTTTGTCTTCCATATGACAAGTGTTGCAACGTGATTTAAACAATTGTTTTCCATCCTGCCCTAAAATGGTAAAAGGAAGGGAAAAAGCGAAAATTGCGATCCAGTTTAAGAACTTGTTTTTCATGTTACTAACTTGTTAATCGTTAATAGAATCTTTTAATGGCATTTCACTTAATTCTTCAATGGTTGACTTTGACATTCGGATAACTTTGTAAACTACCAAAAGAAAAAATGTGCTAAACAATACAAGTGAGATTAGAGGGAAATATTCCACATTGTAAATACTCGTTAAATTATGTTTTATGAATCTTAGCATCCTGGGTTATTTTATGTTTTTACCTTTTTTGACATCTGTTCCTAAGCGTTGTAGATAGGCAATTAAAGCGATCAGTTTCTTGTTTTCAAGTTCCTTGATTTTTGCTTCTTTACTTACGCCTTGTAATGCTCCTTTTGTTGTATTTGCAACAATATCAGTAGCAATCATATGCGCTTGATTTTTCATATCAGCTTCTGCTTTACGATCAAATCCAGGCAGATAGGGCACGCCCAGTGTTTGCATGGCACGAATCTTATTGTCAATCATGGAATAATCAATATTGTATCGTTCACCTTTTAACCAAGCATATGCAGGCATAATTGATCCCGGAGAAACTACTTTTGGGCGAATCAAATGTTGATAATGCCAAAAATTACTTCGAACGCCTCCTTCTCTTGCCAAATCAGGCCCAGTTCTTTTTGAACCCCATTGGAAGGGATGGTCGTATACAAATTCACCCGATTTAGAATATTCTCCATACCTAACCGTCTCAAATCGCAAGGGTCGAATAAGCTGCGAATGACAGTTGTAGCATCCCTCAGAAATATAGACATCTCTGCCTTCTAATTCTAAAGGTGTATAGGGCTTCACTTCTTTTATTGTGGCGATATTGCTTTTTACAATCATGGTTGGGATTATTTCCACGATTCCGCCAATGGCAACAATTATGATACTAATAATCATGAATTTAATTGGCTTTCTTTCGATGGCACGATGCCAATATTCTTTTTCGTGTACTACTTTTTCAACTCTTAATGCAGGAGCTTCCGCTTCTTCATTGGCTAGGAATTGACCAGCTCTTGCTGTTTTAACAAGATTATAGAACATCATTATTGCACCGGTTAGATACAATAATCCACCTAAAGAACGCAGTAAATAGAAGTTTTTCATTTCTATACTTGTCTTGATAAAATCGGTATTTACCAAGGTGCCATCTATTTTGAATTCTTGCCACATTAAGCCTTGCATGAATCCCGCGATATACATTGGAATGGCATAAAGTATAATCCCTAAAGTTGCCAACCAAAAATGTTGATTCGCCATTCTTTTAGAGTATAGTTCCGTCCTGAAAAGTTTTGGAAATAACCAATATAAGACAGCAAAAGTCAACATCCCATTCCATCCTAATCCGCCGATGTGAACATGCGCAATAATCCAATCTGTAAAATGTGAGACTACATTAATGTTTTTTAGCGAAAGCATTGGACCTTCAAATGTAGACATGCCGTAACACGTTAAGGCTACCACCATGAATTTGAGCATGACATCATCCCGTACTTTATCCCATACGCCACGTAAAGTCAATAATCCATTTAACATTCCTCCCCATGAAGGTGCTATTAACATGATAGAAAAAACTACTCCTAAACTTTGTGCCCAGTCCGGAAGCGTTGAATATAATAGATGATGAGGTCCTGCCCAGATGTAAATAAAGATCAAGGACCAAAAGTGAATAATCGACAATCGATAAGAATAAACCGGTCTTCCTGTTGCTTTTGGAATAAAGTAATACATCAATCCCAAGTAGGGCGTTGTTAGGAAAAATGCCACAGCATTATGTCCATACCACCACTGAACTAAGGCATCTTGCACACCCGCATACCAAGAGTAACTTTTGAAGAAACTGATGGGCAATTCAAAAGAGTTAAAAATGTGTAGCATAGCAACCGTTACGAACGTGGCGATGTAAAACCAAATAGCCACATAAAGGTGTTGTACCCTTCGCGTTAATATCGTTGCAAACATATTCCATCCCCATACCACCCAGATTAGTGCTATTAATATATCAATCCACCACTCTAGTTCAGCATATTCTTTCCCAGAAGTAATTCCAAATGGAAGGGTAGCTACAGCACAAACAATTATAAATTGCCATCCCCAAAAATGTACTACACTTAATTTATCACTCCACATTCTAGTTTTCAACAAGCGTTGAAGCGAATAATAAACTCCCATGAAGATTCCATTGCCTACAAAAGCAAAAATTACCGCATTCGTATGCAAAGGCCTAAGCCTTCCGAATCCTAGAAAGTCGAAACTTAAATAGTCGTTAAAAAATTCTGGAAAAGCTAATTGTAAAGCAATAATTAACCCTACTAACATCCCTGTGATACCCCAAATTATGGTGGCATATGCAAACCATTTTACAATCCTGTTGTCGTAACTAAACTTTTGTACTTCCATGTTTATGATCTATATTTTTAACGTCATCATCAAATAGAATCCTAACAGATGGGGTGTAATCGTCGTCGAATTGTCCCGATTTAGATGCCCATAAAAATAGACCCAAAAAAAGTATAGCAATTAGTAAACTCACTACCAGCATAATATATATTACTCCCATGCAACAAAGGTAGAAAGGTGAGAAATCTTAAATTATGATAGTAATTTGCTAAAAAACTGATTTTAGTCAGTTTTTTAAAGGCTTAAACCGAAAAAAGATGAGCGATGTGCTAAGAAAAACGATTGTTATTGAACTCAAAGGCATTAGAATAGCCGCTATTAAAGGGCTTAACATACCTGAAACTGCGATGATTATTCCACTTATATTGTATACTAAGGAAAAACCAAGGCAAATTTTTAGAACCATTCTCGAAAATTTTGAAATGGCAAGGAAGTCATCTAGTTTGTTTAGTTTTTTTGCATCTAAAATTGCTTCTGATGAGGGCGTGAATTTAAACATGTCTTCAGATATGGCGATACCAATATCAGCTTGAGTCAATGCGCTGGCATCATTCAAACCATCGCCTAACATCATTACTTTTTCACCGTTGGATTGTAATTTTTGAATGAATTCGTGTTTTAAACTAGGTGATTGGAGAAAGTAAATATTTTCTTTTTTAAACCCAATTTCGAGTAAGGAGGGTAAGTCTGTATCCGAATCTCCTGAAAGGACAAAGTTTTTTGTTTTGTGTAATCTTGATAGCAACGAATTTATATCACTTCTAAATTGACTTTTGAATACATATTTTTGAATTGAAATTCCATTTTTCGTGAAAAATAATTCGTTCTTGCTGTGATTTTCTTGTTGGGTAAATACAGCATTCCCAAGAAGATAACGATCATTTTTAGTGCTTACTTCAATTCCTTTACCGATGTGTTCATTAAAGGAATCGAATTCAACGAAAACCAAATTTTCATTTGCTAAAAATCTGTGTAGTCCTGCTGATAAAGGATGAGTAGATGATCCTGTCATTTCAAAAAGGATGGATTGATCTTCATTTGAAATTGTTTCTCCACTTGGAATAATTTCCATTTGTAGTGGATCCGTAAGTGTTCCTGTCTTGTCAAATACAATAGCAGTAATTCCATCCATTGATTCCACCACATCTATATTTTTCAGATAACAACCCAAGCTTCCCATTTTGCGCATGGCATTTCCAAAGGTAAAGGGTGTTGAAAGCGCTAAGGCACAAGGACAGGCAACAATTAATACGGATACTACCACTTTTATAATCAGGTGAGGATCAATTGTTGCCCAAACGATGGCGGAAATAGCACTAATTATCAATACAGTATATAAAAATAGAGCGGATATTTTATCCTGATATCGAATTTTTTGGGTTTTGTTTTTGTTATGCAATGATTCGTTCCATAATTGGGTAAGGTGGGATCGATCAGATTTTCGGATAACTTCCATCTCCGCAACATTGCCCATTATTTTTCCTCCAGCATACAATTCTTCGCCTTTATATTTATAGATCAAGGACGATTCACCCGTCACGAAACTGTAGTCAATAATGGATTCAGTATTTAATAATACAGCATCACAAGGGATGATTTCTTGATTTCGAATTCTAATAATGTCACCAATTTCTATTTTTTCTATCGGTAAAATTCCTTCTTTTTTGTTTATTAATACCCTTACAGCAACAGGGAAATAGGATGTGTAATCTCTGTCAAAAGTTAACGATTGATACGTGGTGTTTTGAAACCATTTCCCGATAAGCAAGAAAAATATAAATCCTGAAAAACTATCCATGTATCCGGGACCTTCCTGATTAATTATTGAGTAAACACTCTGAGAATACAAGGCAATAATACCTAGCGTGATTGGTACATCTAAGTTTAAATGATGGCTGCGTAGTGCTTTATAGGCTGAAACATAATATTCTCTTGCTGAAATTAACAAAACGGGAACAGAGACCGCAAATGAAAGCCAAGATGTGAAGACCCTTATGTCAAGATTTTGTTTACCAATTCCTGTGTATTCCGGGAAACTCCAAAGCATTATTGATCCAAAGGCAAACCCAGCAATTCCAATTCTCAAAAGAAAATTATGATTTGTTTTAGCCGAACTATTTTGTGCTTGAAAATTGGGGGGGTACCCAAGACTATCCAACAGTAATGCCAATTCGCTTAATGGTAAGTGTTGTTTATTAAAGGTGATACTTGCTTCCTTTTTCGCGAAGTGAACCTGCGAATTGATGATATTCTTTTCTATTTTATGGGCGTTTTCTAATAAGTAAATGCAAGATGAACAATGTATGTTCGGTAATTTTAATACCACTTTTATTAGTTGGTCATCTTCAAACTTTACGTATCGTTTTTTTATTTCGGGAATATCTAAAAAGGCATATTTGTCATTGCTTGTCTGCACAGGTTTAATACCAGGAGTCTTTTCAAATTTATAAAAGTCAACAAGATCATTATTGCTTAGTAGTTGAAATACGCTTTTACAGCCAATGCAGCAAAACGATTTTTCTTTATATGTAATTGGACGAAAACCCAATTGATCACCACAGTGAAAACAAGTAGGCTTCATTAAATTGTTTTAGAAAACAGTTGGTTTCCGATTTTGAAATTATGTAAGGTATAATCGAAGGCCATACATATATTTCTAATAAAACTTCGTCCTTTTTGACTTACAAACACGATTCCCCCATCGATTTTCACCAATTCATCTTGTATCAAAGGCTCAAGTATTTCTCGTATTTCATTCCAATAAGGTTGCGTTTTTGGAAATTCTGTCTTAAAGTGGCACATTAAATCCAGTATTTGTTTTCGGGTAAACAATTCATTTTCATTAAGTATATGCCCTTTGAAAACGGGTAATTCGCCCTTATTTACTTTGGTAAGGTACGTTTCAACATCCTTTTCATTTTGGGCGAAAGCTCCCCACGAATCAGATATGGCTGACATGCCTAAACCAATAATCGTAGCGGATGATTTGGTGGTGTATCCCATAAAATTACGGTGTAATTTATTAGTGTTAAATGCAAGGCTTAAACCATCGTTTGGCAAGGCAAAATGATCCATTCCGATACTAATGTATCCTTTTGAAATAAGATAGGCGGTTGCTATTTCGTACAATTGCATTTTTTCTTGTTCTTGTGGAAGATCCAATTCGCTATATCCTCTTTGTCCAGTTCCTTTAACCCAAGGGACATGTGCATAACTGTAAAGTGCAATTCTTTCTGGCATTAACGTCATTGTTTTTTCAAGCGTAACTAAAAAACCCTCCATTGTTTGAAAGGGCAATCCATAAACTAAATCGTGGTTGATGGAGGAATAACCTATCTTTTTTGCCAATTCATGCACCTTTTTCACTGTCTCAAAGTCTTGAATTCTGTGGATTGCTTTTTGAACTTTTACATTATAATCTTGAATACCAAAACTTACCCTTCTAAAGCCTAGTTCATATAAAACTTGCAGATGTTCTGCGGAGGTATTGCTTGGGTGGGCTTCAAAACTCATTTCACAATTTTTCGATTGAATCGATGGTTTTATTCCTTGAATGAGTCTTTTTAATTCTTTTGGCGCAAAAAAAGTTGGCGTCCCCCCCCCTAAGTGGAGTTCGTTCAGTTGGAAATCTACATTGATAACTTCTTTGTATAGTTCCCATTCCTTAATTACTGCATCAATGTATGGGCTCTCAACTTGATGGTTTTTTGTAATTCTTTTGTGACATCCACAAAAAGTGCATAAACTTTCACAAAAAGGGAGGTGAATATAAAGTGCAATTGTTTTGGTGTCTGACTTAACTAATTCAATTTTCCATTCATTTTCTGTCAAGGAACTATTTTTCCAAAAAGGAACCGTTGGATACGAAGTATACCTCGGGCCGGGCACATTGTATTTTGAAACCAACGGGTTAACAAGCATTTTACAAAATTAAACTGAATCAGGATAGTGAAAAATGACTTTCGTCATATAAAACTCATAGTTATTGTTATCTTTGTTAAAAGCCATTAATGCTAGAGAAAGATTTCCGTCATGTTTCATGTAGTACTTGTAAACAACGAAAGGAAAATTTACTAAGCGGTTTGGGATGTGATGAAATCTCTCACATAGAAGATCATAAATCATGTAATTATTTTAAGAAAAACCAATCGCTTTTTCTGGAGGGCTCATACCCAAGAGGGGTATTTTGTATTAATGAAGGTAAGATTAAAATATTTAAAAGAGGCTACGAAGGCAAGGAACAAATTATTCAAATTGCAAAAGGCGGTGATTTAGTTGGTTTTCGAGCGATGTTTTCTGAAGAAGTATATCAAGTTTCAGCTGAAACGCTGGAAGAAAGTAATATTTGTTTCATTAGTAGAGAAGATTTTCTTTCTGTTTTGGATAGCAATCCTACCTTGCGAAATGGAATCCTCAAAGAATTATCTAAAGAATTGGCTGAACGCGCGAATTTCATTACCAATATGGCTCAAAAGTCAGCTCGAGAAAGATTGGCTTTTAGCTTGTTGCTTTTATTGGATATTTATGAAGGTGAAGCAATCAACCTCTCAAGAGAGGACATGGCTAATTTTGTCGGTACGGCAACTGAAACATTAATTCGATTATTGAAGGATTTCAAGGAAGAAGCATATATTGAAACACATGCCAGGAAAATCACCGTGCTTGATCGAAATAAACTGATGTCAATCGCTGGGATTTAATTCGTTTTTTGTACGTATTTCGCTGTTTGTTTTAATTCTCCAAAAATCGATGGAGTTTAATAAGAAAGACTTCCTCCAAAATGGCATTAATCAAATAGAAATCTGATGAAAACTCTACAGGGATAGATAAAAATAAAATTTACGCAAGACTAAAAAGCACGCTTTTTGTTCGCCTCAAGATAAGTGCCGATTGCTATCAGAGTGTTCTACCTGGATAAACTTCGAGGGCTTTTTTAAGGCATTCCACTGATTTGCGCAGCGCATTTTGGTTTAAGACATATGCAATGCGCGCTTCTTGTTTACCAGCACCAGGGCTGGAATAGAATCCATTGGCCGGGGCCATCATCACGGTTTGACCTTCATGTTCGAAAGACTCAAGCAACCATTGGCAAAATTTTTCTGCATCATCCACTGGGAATTTCGCCACACAATAAAATGCGCCTTTTGGTTTTGGGCAAAACACACCGGGTATGGCGTTTAAGCCATCAACCATAATGTTTCGTCTGGCCACATACTCTGCCACGACATCATTGAAATAGCTTTCAGGAGTATCCAATGCTGCTTCTGCTGCAATTTGGTCAATGGTAGGAGGAGACAAGCGCGCCTGTCCAAATTTTAGTGCTGCAGAAATGACTTCTTTGTTTTTGCTGATTAAGGCGCCAATTCTCGCCCCGCACATGGAATATCGTTTAGACACCGAGTCGATCATAATGACATTGGATGCTATTTCTGGAAAATTCATGACAGATATAGGTTTGGCCCCATCGTAACAAAATTCTCGGTACACTTCATCGGCAATGAGAAAAATATCGTGTTTTTTTACAATTGCAGCCAATTGCTCTAATTCTTCCTTCGAATATAAATATCCTGTTGGATTACCTGGATTACAGATAACAATACCCTTTGTTTTAGCCGTTATCTTTTGTTCAATTTCATCTATTGGTGGCAAAGCAAATCCAGACTCAATGCTAGAAATTACAGGAACAACAGTGACTCCTGCCATCATAGCAAATCCATTATAATTGGCATAGAAAGGTTCAGGAATAATTATTTCATCGTTTGGGTTACAAGTCGCCATTAAGGCAAAAACTAAAGCTTCAGAACCACCCGTTGTAATGATGATGTTATCGTGTTGCACTTGAATACCATTTTCTTGGTACTTGGCCGCTAATTTTATTCGATAGCTCTCAAAACCTGCAGAATGGCTATATTCTATGACCTTTTGATTGAAGTTTTTTACCGCATTTAGCGCAACTTCAGGGGTTTCAATATCGGGCTGTCCGATATTAAGGTGGTAAACAATTTTACCTTTTTTCTTAGCTTCTTCTGCAAAAGGAACCAATTTCCGGATCGGAGAAGCAGGCATTAACACGGCTTTATTTGATAATTGAGGCATTATTTTCTTTTTTAACAAAAGTAATCACTTTTGTCCGATAATAAGTCTGAGGCTGTTTTCTTTGTCCTGTTGTCTTGATACAAAAGATTGAAAAAATCAAGTGCTATGCAATTAGAAAAGCCGACAAACAAAAACTTTACGTGCGACAATTGTATATATTTGTATACTTAAACCATAACTTAAAACTCAAATAAAATGGAAGCAAAAAAGATAAGCGGAACTAAAATTGGCGGTGTTGTATTTCTTGGCTGTATGTTTCTTGGAGCTGGCATCGGAATGATATTTAATGCAGAAGAAATTGGCGGTGCAATTGGAATGGGAGTTGGATCTATTGGTATGGGAGTAATTATGGCTTATTACAGACAAAAATAATTCTGATTGAAGACGCTCGATGCCCTTTAAGTGGATTGAGTCCGCCTAGGCGGATCGAAAGACACAGCGGAGAAAAAACGAACAGTAAGTTATTTGTTTATTTGAAAGCGCGCACTCAATTGCTGACTCTTATTTAAACCGTTTTATATTTTATCGGACACTTTTAAAACAGAGCGAATAATGATAATTTAACGTGAATATCAATTTTTATATGGTTTTTAGTTAATCAAGTGCAACAATTAGTTGTAATTTTGGACCCAATTAACTCAACTAAAATTTCTTATTATGTTTAAAATCTTCTCCCTATTTTTCATTCTTCTTATTACATTAAATCTTACTGCTCAAAACATTAAGTCGGAAGATATTACCTACAGTTTTATCAAACTTCCATCGAAACCAGTAGTGCCAAAAGTGGAAAATTATACTTCTTCTATAACGGCAACTTATGAAGCAGTAAATAATAAGTTGTTAGTATTATTTGAAGAAGATAAAGCGCGTGCAGAGGCAGATTACCAGAGAGAAATGTCGGAATACCCTGCTAAATTAAAAGCAGCTGACGATAAATACGCAAAAGAGATGGAAGCTTGGAATGAAAAATCTACTGCGATTAAAATTGTTGAAAAACAGTTGTTAAATGAGAATAATCGTCCTGTGAAAGATTACGTAGCGGCGCCTTATAGAAAAACGATTTCACCACCAGTTTTAAAAACAAGCTACGACTATCCCTCTTTGGCAGCAACGTATTTGAAAATTGATGGATATAACAAAGCCGAAATGAATGCCTTAACGTATTTGGTTACCTTGCAAGGATTTGAGCATTCTCAACCGATGATTAAAACAGAAATTAAAAAAGAAGTTTCTCGTGTGAATAATGTCTCTACTACGTATGATGTTACTTATTACTATATCGAATACAATTATCGTCATCCTATGTCAGTGCGCGTTGCAAACACGAGCAATCAAGATGTAATTTTCTTGGCTCCAATAGAATTTACTTCATTTAAAACATATAAATCAACATCACAAAAGACTTCGCCGTCGGCTGATTTTTCCTTTTTACTTAAATCATCGGAGGAAAACATATTAAAAGAAAATTTAACATTTATTAATCATTTGGTGAATGATCAAATTGGGTATGAAGTTACACCAAGAACCAGTTCATTGGATTATGTTAAATCAAAAAATGATGCGCATGCTGATGTGTTGGAGGCATATAACAATCAAATGACTGGTTTGAAATCGTTAATAATCAATGAGCCATTAGCGACGCAGAAATTAAATGCGGCTATTGATGCCTATAAATCAATTTTGCTTGAATCTGACTTATTAGACAAGAAAGCAAGGATTGATAAAGATGTAACGATTTCTATTTATTTCAATTTGCTCGAGGCTTACTATGCTCAAAGAAAAACGCTTGAAGCGGAAGCGGTAATGACGGCTCTAACTCAAATCGATCTTTCTAACAGAGAGAAGAAATTTAAAGAGAAATATGCGGAGGCATTCTTGGATTTAACGAATCGGAAGGCTGCGAATGGCTTGTAAGCTGATTGGGATTAAAAACGGATTTCAACGCTTTTAAATAAAAGTTTTGAAATCCGTTTACACGTAAAGACAACAATTCAAAAATCAGATAGAAGTTAATCTCTTATAATGATTACCTCTTTTTCATTTGTTGAATCTTTTTCACGACGTTCCATTCTGACATTGAAACATTCTTTTTTGTCATTAGAACATTTTTTGTCATTAGAACATTTTTTATCTTTGGAACATTCCATTTTGTCTTTACAACATCCTTTTTTGTCTTTATCACACTTAGATTTATGGCAAGTAGCGCACATGATTGCACAAATTAAACCACCAACAAATAAAGCAGTTCCGAATACAATGGCAACATAAGAAGCAATTTTATTCAGTTTTCCAAGACCTTCTTTTTTACTGTAAGCCAATAAAAATAGACCTCCCATTAACACAATTAATGCAAGAGATAACGCGACAATAAGCATGGGACATATCATAATAATAAATTATTTAGCTTAGATTAATTATCCAAAAATCGTTCTTGGATGGCTCAAATCTATACAATTTATTGATTATTAATTACTTTTCCTTTCTTTTTATATTAATTAATAAGTTGGAATTGTAAGGTATAAAAGTTAATTTTATAAAAAAAAAACATCATGAAACAAGTCGTATTTCTTTTCATTACTGCCTTAATGTTAACTATTAATAGCGCTGTATCTTATGGTCAAGTTATCAATCCTATAACGGTGATTGATGCTTCCAATCCAGCAGCATGTGACGGATCTGCAGTTATTAATAATCCGAATGTTGTAATACCTTCTAGTATTGTTTGGTATATGAATGGAGCGGTATTCCAACAAGGAGGTATTTCCGTAATTAATCTATGTTCGGGTACATATATGGTGAATTATTATACACCCAATGATTCTGTATCTGCGGTTTTCATTATTTCAGGGACTCCTTGTAATGGCTTTATGGTTCTAACTAGCGGTACCCAAGCAAGCACCCCAACATCGATGGATGGAACAGCAACTGTTACTGTGGTAGGGGGAACTGCACCCTATGCTTTTCTATGGAATACAGGATCAATCTCTCTTACGCAAACTAATCTTGGAGTTGGAATGTACACATGTTGCGTAAGTGATGCAAATGGTTGCGTTTCTTGTGATAGTTTCAATGTTATTTCAACTATAAATCCTGGAAATGATACCGTATTAATAATTAATAATAATACCATTCCTAATACCTTCGATTCATTAACAACTCAACAAGTTCTTGATTGTGTCTTAGATTATAATGCTGTAGGTGGTGCATATATCATTAACTCTTCTTATGTTTCAAGTGGCGCTCCTGCCTTAATGGATACCATTTATTTGACATGGCAAGTAATTGATACAATCGTGCCTCCAAATGTCTTGGCTACATATTTAGTTGCCTATCCAATTTACCCACCCTTAGCGAGTTCATATACAGCTAGTTTGCAAGTATTCTGTAATTTAAAAACGACAAATTTCAATACACTTTTAGCGATTGATCAATTTTACACATCTCAATTGAGTATTCCGGAAATCGATTTAGCATCCATCTATTTGAATCCTAATACAAATTCGTTAGTGATAAACTTTCCGATGAATCAATCAGGCACAGCTTTCATTTACAATGTAAGTGGAAGTCTATGTGCATCATCCAATTTTACTAATTCCAAGCAAATCTCATTGAATACAGAGAATTGGGAGAAAGGAATTTACTTGGTTAAACTTTCATTAGCTAACGGTAAAATGCAAACGATAAGAGTATATAGATGATAAAAAGGGTCTCCCTTTTTGAATTTGAATACCTAAAGTCAGTTTTTTTTATACTAAGTTTTAATTGCTAGTATCGAAAAATAGTGGTAAGTTTATGATTACTAAGTAATTAATAAACTACCTTTTTATGAAGCATTTTCTATTTTTCCTAACATTTCTAAGCCTTTCACTTGGCTTTAATACCTTGAAAGCTCAAGGTCAACTTTGCATTACAGGTGGAGGCCCTTCCAGTGACCAAGCACATTCTATGGTTCAGTCAAATGATGGGGGGTATGTAGTTGCAGGACAGACTAGTTCTTTTGGGGCTGGATTAATTGATATTTACGTAATGAAAACCAATGCTGTCGGAACAGTTATGTGGACACAAACGATTGGTGGTACCGGAAATGATTATGGACGATCGATCATTAAAACATTTGATGGCGGATTTGCCATTGCAGGAACAACTGCTTCCTATGGTGCAGGTGGAGATGATTTTTACCTCGTTAAATTGGATGCGGCTGGAAATGTGCAATGGAACAAAAGTTATGGTGGTACAGGAACAGATCAAGGGTGGGAAGTCGTTCAAACACCAGATAGTGGTTTTTGTATTGCGGGACAAACATCCTCTTTTGGCGCATCTCCCAATGATTTTTATGTGGTAAGAACAGATGCTTCAGGAAATCTTGTTTGGGATAAAAAAGTGGGTGCCGCTGGATTAGCAGATATTGCCTATTCGATTACTAATACAAATGATGGTGGGTTTGCAGTTGCTGGAACGGCCTATACGTGGACAGGAAGCGGGAGCACTTCGTCGAATGATTTTTACATTGTGAAACTCGATGGAAGTGGTAACATGGTATGGTCACGCTTAGTACAAGATGCCAATACAACCAGATATCCAGATTATGCGAGGTCAATTATTCAGACGGCCGACGGGGGTTATATGATTGCAGGAGAAGCCGGCCAACCTAAAGTCAGTGGTGGATTTAACTGGCACTATCTTCTAGTAAAATTAGATGCGGCAGGGGCAGTTTCTTGGACTCGTTATTACGGAGGCACACAAATTTCGGGTGTCTCAACCGATGGAAGTGATTATGCTGAGTCTGTTATACAGATGACGAATGGTGACTATCTAGTTGGAGGATATACTTTCTCATTTAATTACAATTTCAGTACTGGTCAACAAGTAGGATTGGAATACTATTTGGTTCGAGTTTCAGGAACAGGCTCTCTGATTTCAACGCACATCATTGGTACAGCTCAAAACGACATGGGAAAATGTTTAATTAAAACAAACGATGGCGGGTACATGATGGCGGGTTATTCGCAAGAATTAACGGCTGGAACTTATCCTGACGAATTTTACCTTGTAAAATTAGATGCATCCCTTAATACCTGTTGTACAATTAGAACGGGTGGTGCAGATCGCGGGACAGGACCAACCAATACAACAAGAGGAGCTAGTTCGGCGGCAGGCGGCACAAGTGTTTCAGGCGGACTTTATGGTTCTGGAGGAACAACAACAATTCTATGTGGCTTACCTTCTCTAAACGCAGCTTTTCAAACCAATCAAACTCAACTCTGTCAACCTAATAGCTGTGTCAACTTTACCGACATTTCGAATGGTAGTCCAAGCACTTGGTCGTGGTCATTCCCCGGTGCAATTCCTTCTTCCTCGAACCTTCAAAACCCAACAAGCATTTGCTATACTACTCCCGGATCGTATCCTGTGACATTAATCGTTGGCAATGGAGTAAGTGTAGACACTCTTATTACGGCAAATTTTATTACTCTAAATACAGGCCCTGCAGTTCCAACAATCTCAACTTCAGGTCCCACCACTATTTGTTCTGGAGATACCTTGCTACTCACTTCTTCCTATCCAAATGGTAATTCATGGTCACCAGTTGGCTTGAATACACAAACCATCGCAGTAAGCAATCCTGGATCTTACTTTGTAACTTATACAGCTGCAAATGGCTGCCAAGCAAGTTCATTGCCTATCCAAGTAGTTGTCAATCCAAATCCAACAGCGCCAATAGTTAATCCAGCAGGTCCACTAATTATATGTGCAGATGGAAACATTGAACTTTACTCAAATATCTTGGGCGGAAATACCTGGTCTCCCAATGGCGAAAC
>JBILCD010000159.1:0-5694 GCA_044353285.1 Crocinitomicaceae bacterium
AACACCAACGAAACAAGCGAAGATTTGTCAAACCTTGCGGCTGGAAACTATTCAGTAACAGTTACCGATGCGAATGGCTGTCAAACTATAGTTAATACTGAGGTAATGGCTGAAAGTACGAATGCATTAATTGATCAAGAAAACAACGAATGGATGATTTACCCTAACCCAACTAACAATGATGCAACCATTGAATGGAGTAACAATAATGTTGATGAATTAATTATCACGGATTCAAATGGAAAAATAATGAGTAGAAATAGTGTTGTCACTCAAAACAACTATAAAGTTGAAAATTTATCGACGGGAATTTATTTTGTTACCCTTTACCAATTAAACGAGAAAATCGGTTCAAGGAAACTGATCGTTTTGTAATAAATTCCAACCTGTATTTAAAAAAGAAGGCTAGTTTTCACTAGCCTTCTTTTTTTTCCATTAAATAATGCTGGATTTCACCAAACAATAAGTGCGATTTCTCCACTATCCGAAATCCTAAGCGTTCATAAAAAGGCACTGCTCTTTCTCTAGCATGTAAAATGATGGTATGAAGATGCTGCTGCTCACAACGAGCCATAATAAATTCCATTAACCCTTTTCCAATATTCTTTCCTTGAAATGTTTCCTCCACCGCCATATACCTCACTTTACCGACAGAATCATTAAGAACATCCAACCTACCAACAGCGATAATTACGAGATCTTGAAAAACAGCAAAATGCGCCGCCTCCTCCTCGTACTCATCACGTTCACTCCCTTTTAATTGATTCCAAGGTTGGCGTAAAACCCGATACCGTAAGTCATAATATAATTCCCATTCTGAGGGCGTTTGCGGGGATCTTATTTCCATTTGAAAGCAATTTGAGACATGCGTTTGGTCGCTTTAGCATTTATATTTTCTGTCTTTATCATTTTTTTAGAAGCTTCACTAGCTAGTACCTCATCGATATTTTTAACAATTCCATAAGGTACTTTTTCTGCTCTCATTGCAGTACTAATTTGCTCACTCGTTCGCTGAGAGACTTTTTCATCGAATAATTTCTCAAGTTCCCTCCGATGAATAACCCGCTGTTGATTATCTATAAACCGAATATCATTTAACAAAAGATCCAACTCAAGAAAACGACATAATTTCGAAAAATGAAGGTTGCTTCCAATTGCAAAAGTAATGAGTTGACCATCCTTAGTTTCAAATAACTCGCCGTATGGAGCAATGTTGGGATGCAAACTCCCCATTCTTTCTGGAATTTTACCAGACATTAAATAATTTGATGCTTGATTCATTAAACTACAAACTGCCGCATCATACAGCGAAACCTCTACCGTTTTTGCAGTTCCATTTTTCGTTCGATCCATTAGCGCAAGCAACAGCCCTTCTTTTAGATGGTGTGCGGCCAGGACATCAATTAGCGCAACCGGCATTTTCAGAGGCCCGCTTTCCTGTGTGCCATTTATTGACATAAACCCTGTTTCTGCTTGTAGAATCAAGTCATAGGCAACTCGGTCACTTTCATCGCTAAAACCTTGTATTTTTCCAATAATTAAGCTTGGATTAATCACTCGAAGAACCTGATCGCTCACATTTAATTTTTCTTCGTCTCCCTGTTTAAAGTTGCTGATAAGAATATCCGTGTTGGATATTTCCTCTAGGAAAGAATTATAATCAATTGGGTTTAATAGATCGAGGGACCGGTATTCTTTTTTATAATTTATACTCGAAAAATAAGCCGAAACGTCTTGTTTTTCTTCCCCATGAAAAAACCATGACCGCGTGACGTCGGGATTGTTTTTATTTTCAATTTTTATGACTTGACTTCCTAACTCAGCAAAAAATGTAGCCACTGATGGCCCTGCCAATACTGTTGAAAGATCAATAATTTTAAGTTTTTCTAACACCTTAAATCAAAGGTAATCGTTGAATAGTAATAATACTAATTTAACTACGCTCTTCTATAAATTAGAAACCAAGTTCAGTAGAAATTTTGGAAAAAATATCGGTGTAATCAAGCTTCCCAACGAACAAAAATTCTTACTTTTACTGAAATTATTAAGTAAAAAAATATGGTTTTTGATATTGAAATGATAAAAAGGATTTATTCCTTATATCCTGAGCGAATAGAAGCTGCACGAAAATTAGTTGGGCGCCCTTTAACATTGACTGAAAAAATTCTTTATACGCATCTTTGGGAAGGTAATGCAAGCCAAGTATATTCTCGTGGGGAATCATACGTGGATTTTGCGCCGGATCGTGTTGCTATGCAAGATGCAACTGCTCAAATGGCCTTGCTGCAATTTATGCAAGCAGGAAAAAAGAAAGTAGCTGTTCCCTCTACCGTTCATGCAGATCACCTCATCCAAGCCAAAGTTGGCGCAAGCAAAGACTTACAAGAATCACTCAACCAAAACAACGAAGTTTTTAATTTTTTATCCTCTATTTCAAATAAATATGGCATTGGTTTCTGGAAGCCAGGCGCAGGAATTATTCATCAAGTAGTCTTGGAAAATTATGCATTTCCCGGTGGAATGATGATCGGAACAGATTCTCATACTGTAAACGCAGGAGGCTTAGGCATGATTGCTATTGGAGTTGGTGGAGCCGATGCAGTAGACGTAATGGCCGCCATGGCATGGGAATTAAAGTTCCCTAAATTAATTGGAGTTAAATTAACAGGAAGACTCAATGGTTGGACCTCTGCAAAAGATGTCATTCTTAAGGTAGCGGATATTTTAACCGTGAAAGGAGGAACTGGAGCAGTAGTAGAATATTTTGGAGAAGGAGCCCTTTCCTTATCATGTACTGGAAAAGGCACCATTTGTAACATGGGTGCAGAGATCGGCGCAACCACTTCAACCTTTGGTTATGATGAATCGATGCGACGGTATTTGAATGCAACAGGAAGAGCAGAAGTGGTGAGTGCAGCGGATCTTATAGCTGAACATTTAACCGGTGATCCTGAAGTTTATGAGAATCCGACAGCATATTTTGATCAATTAATTGAAATAAACCTTAGTGAATTAGAGCCGCACATTAACGGGCCTTTCACCCCAGATCGTGGGACGCCAATTTCTAAAATGAAGAAAGAAGCAGAGGGAAATGAGTGGCCAACTAAAGTAGAATGGGGATTAATTGGTTCATGCACCAATTCATCGTATGAGGATTTAGCTAGAGCAGCATCGATTGTAAAACAAGCTGTTGCTAATGGCCTTTTGCCAAAAGCGGAATTTGGTATTAATCCAGGGTCTGAACAAGTACGTTTTACAGCAGAACGCGACGGCATACTAGAAGATTTTGAAAAAATGGGAACCAAAATATTTACCAATGCTTGCGGTCCTTGTATTGGACAATGGGCGCGTGAAGGTTCAGAAAAGCAAGAAAAAAATACCATCATTCACTCGTTTAATCGTAATTTCTCAAAACGTGCTGATGGAAATCCAAATACGCATGCTTTTGTTGCCTCTCCAGAAATTGTTGCTGCAATAGCAATTGCTGGTGACCTTGGTTTCAATCCATTAACTGATTCTTTGATTAATGCAAAAGGAGAAGCCTTTAAGTTTTCGGCACCTCACGGCGATGAACTTCCTCAATTAGGCTTTTCAGTAGAGGATAATGGTTATCAAGCTCCCGCTGAAGATGGCGCAAGTGTTCAAATTATGGTTGCTGAAGATTCTTCTAGGTTGCAAATATTAGACAATTTCCCAATGTGGGACGGTGAAAACATCACTGGAGCGAAGTTGCTTATCAAAGCAAAAGGAAAATGTACTACCGACCACATTTCTATGGCTGGACCTTGGCTAAAATACCGTGGACATTTGGATAACATCTCCAATAATTTATTGATAGGTGCCGAAAATGCCTTTAATGGTAAAGCAAATTGTGTTAAAAATTCACTCACATTAAATTACGGAGAAGTCCCTGCGGTTCAACGAGCCTACAAAGCGGCTGGAATTCCAACAATTGTTGTTGGAGACCATAATTACGGGGAGGGTTCCTCACGTGAACATGCGGCAATGGAGCCAAGACATCTAGGCGTAGCTGCAGTAATCGTGAAATCCTTTGCACGTATTCACGAAACCAATCTCAAAAAACAAGGAATGTTAGGCCTTACTTTTCAAAATGAGGCAGATTATGATAAAATACAAGAAGATGACACATTCAACTTTATTGATTTGAAGTCATTCCTTCCTGGCAAAGCATTGACATTAGAAATCGTACATTCAAATGGTAAAACAGATACTATTTTATTGAATCACACCTACAATAGCTCTCAAATTGATTGGTTTAAGGCAGGATCAGCGTTAAATTTGATTAAGTTAATGGAGAACTAAGGCTATATTTACATTTAAAAAAGCCATTATAAAAAATTATTCTTTTTTTACTCTTTTCATTGTTATAATTGCGATACTTTTTTCGTGTAAAAAAACCGATTCGAGTAATATTAACGTTCACATTGAAAGTATTCCTGGGAGTAAGTTCCATGAACAAAATGGGACATGGTGGGGATACAACCAGCAAAAAATTGTTCGTTTTGAAAACAAGGTCTTCATGACTGTTGTCGATAATGATAATTTAACGAACGGCTTACCCAACGCAAACAATCCCTCTACCGTTTACCTCTATTGTAAAACAGGAAATGGACCTTGGGTGAAAGGTGCAGGCATTCCTACTTCACGACCCGCAAATATCTTGGTCGATTCAAAAGGCAGCATTCACTTAATTGTTTTTGAACCCACGGAAACTGATCCCACAGAAAATGGATCGCTTGGTAAACTGAAACACTACACTTTTCCAAATGCTAAAAGTGGTGACATAACTAACCACACGATAGAATTAATGGTAGATCATACGCCCGGAAATGCTGAAACTGTCAACATACGCATTGGAGCGTCCATTAGCGCGGACGATATATTGTATGTTTCATTTGGATTGTACCAAGATCTTAAACTCTATTACAAGCATGTTGATGCACCAAATTGGACCGAAGAAATGGCTGGTCAAAACTTGGGTAATTCCTACTACTACCCTTTCGTATTAGGAACACCAAATGGACCTTGCGTTTTGGCTGTACAAGACGATTATGTTGGTCCCGGATTACCCGCTATTTATTATAAAAATAAATTCTTCCACCGTTTTAGTGGCACATGGACCAACCAAACTATTTGTGATTTGAGTAGCCATCCCTTGGCAGCGACACGAAGCAGATTAGTGGACAATTGCGAATTATTTCTGAGTTCATCTAACAAGGTGATTGGTATTTATCAAAAACTGCTTGATCCCTCAGTGGAATGGAAATCGAGCTACTTCCAACTTGAAGTCGATGCTAGCGGACAAACGACCGAAACTCCTATTCCATTAGATATGGATGATATCAATCGGATTCGACTGATTGAACACCAAGGAATCTTATATTACTTGTGTATCAAGTACAATGGGTTATTTATTAAGAAAGGGCTTGATGGAAGTCTAAAAGAAATCAATATACCATCTTTTGTTTCAGGAAATTATATGTACTTGAGTAATGCTTCTGGTGGAAGCTCCATAAATTCAAACTACATAGACATTCTTTTACTGAATGGAAATGCACAAGATTATCCCAACGGGACAAACCATTATGTTCGCATAAATAAATGTGAGTTAGAGAAACTATGATTAACGGGGTTATATATTATATTCTTGTGATATAATCAAGACCAATCAAA
>JBILCD010000160.1:0-5684 GCA_044353285.1 Crocinitomicaceae bacterium
TGAATGGTACCTGGGCAGCTGATTATATTATTGGTGTTTCCAGTGAAGATACAATCAACTAAAGTTATACTATTAGACCAAGTGACAGAGCAGAAATTTTGGGTGAATTGGCAATTTGTAGCATTCATAGAACCATAGGTGTATTGCGCTGCTTGTCCAACACCATTCTTTTCGAAAACGCAATTCGTATAATATAAGTCCGCATTTAATTGAAGCGCATAATTATTATTTTTAAAGCGACAATTGGTAAAATTATAACTAACTCCAGGTTCTGGAACATCGTTATATATGCCATTCCACGCGTTTTGTAATTCAATTCTATCCAATTGGCAAGTTCCACCTTGGCTTCCTTTGATATTTATTCCTAGCCAATTTTGAAATCCATCGGTGGTATCACTGCTTGTAAATTTGATTTTATTGGCGTCTGTGCCAAGAGCAACCAAGGCACCTCTGATTTCTAAGTACATAAAATTTCCCGTATTGAACGAATAGTCAGCGGTAAAACGCACCTCACATCCTGGTTCAATGGTTAATGTTTTTCCCGGAAATACAACAATTGAACCTGTAACTATATAGGGGCTTCCTGCTGCGGTCCAGGTAGTATTTTGATAAATTCCGCCAGAAACGGATGTTTGGGAAAAGGATACCCCAACGGAGAAAATAATAAAAAGGGCTACTAAATTTTTCATTGTTTAATTACTTTAAATATGTTCGTAGTTGAATTTTCCTGAGCGACTTTCACAAAGTAGATTCCTGCTTGAAGAAACCTAAGGTCGAATACATTTGGACTCGTGGCAACTATGAAAAAGTGTTGACCATTTGTGTTGTAAATACTAAGTTGATCGATGGATGTTTCTTGAAAAATTTTCAAGTAATCCGAAACAGGATTAGTATATGAAAGTGTTGAACTGCTTGTTGGGTCAATTCCAGCACCCTGCGCTACAAATTTTTGAACCGTTCCCAAAATTGAAGTACAAGTGGTATCATAAATGGTGTAATTGATAAGCCCTTTTGTAATGTCATCGTAGCCATCAATTAAATATATTTCAATGGTGGATGAATCAAGACCACAAAAACAATTACTCAGGAGTGAATAATTCATGTTGGTGTTGTTGTCCACATTAAATATGATATTACTACAAATTTCATTGTCAAAAATCTGTGGGCTATCCTGTACCGTAGATACGTTTGAAATACGCAATCCTCCTATATTGTTGTTGATTTGATTGTCATGAACAAGCGCATTGACACAGGCTTCTATGGCAAGTTCATTATACACAAATTCATTATTAAAAATCTCACAGTAATAGGCAGATTGAATGGCTGTTGTATTATCGCTGAACAAGCAGTTTTGTACTTTTCCTTTATTTGGATAATTCAGTGCCAAGGCATTGTTTAGAAATTGGCAATCTTCAATAAACATTGAATCGAATACATTGGCCGCAAATGATACTCCAATTTGATTATCCACAAAATTTGTATTGGTCATTAGAAAAGCAGTCGGATAGGCCTGTATTGAGGTAGTATTGTCTTTGAAAAAGCAATTTTGAATGGTAAAGTAGGACCAGCCGTAAACACCAACTTCATTATCTATAAATTGACAATTAATCAACTCAACTGAATTAGCAACACTAATAGCTTGAGAACAGTGACTGAATTTACAATTGGTATACTGATAATTATTTAGAGGGGTCTCATATGCAAAAGGGTTGAAAGCATTTGAAATGTGGAATCGATCTGCGTTGAGCACTCCACCTTGTGAACTTGTACAAACAAATCCTTGCCATCCAACAGTACTCGTGGTATCGTATATGGTGTATATTTTTATAGGAAGAAGATCGGTACCAACGCAATTAATCGTTCCACGCGTTTCAATGTAAATGTTATTGTTTACTTGGTTATCGATTTTAATTTCAACACCC
Organism: Crocinitomicaceae bacterium; assembly: GCA_044353285.1. GTDB lineage: Bacteria > Bacteroidota > Bacteroidia > Flavobacteriales_D > Crocinitomicaceae > UBA952. The sequence continues at coordinate 1,923 of JBILCD010000160.1, forward strand.
GGCTGGATTGTTAAGGTATTTCCCGGAAAAACAACAATAGATCCTGTAACAATATAAGGGCTTCCAGCTGTTGTCCAAGTGGTATTTTGGTAGATTCCGCCAGAAACTGATGTTTGGGAAAATAAATTAAATGCAATTAAATTAACTGCGAGGATGAAGGTAAGTCTGAACATAATTTTTTTTTTGATTAAACAATTCTAAGTTATTTTAGTTCGTTTATCTAAATTATTAAGATTTATTTACTGAATTTTTGTTTTTCAAGAAAAAATGGGGTGTTTTGACAGCCTAATTCCACAAATAAATAAAATCTCTTTACAGCTTATTTATTCATTTGATTGAAAATAGTTTGTATGTGATTTTGCGCTGTGGTGATTTGGAATTGGATGGCGTCGATCTCTGTTTGTGATTTTTGGAATGCCTCATCTAAGTCAGTAACTAGCACCCATTCTTCAGCGCAAGAGTATATCATTGGAAGATTTACGGTTTTATTCGTAAAGGTTTGAATAGCCTCATTTGATTGACTATAAATACGTTCAAGAAGCGGTATGCTACTTAAAATTATGCTTAAATCATTTTTTATTTCCATAAGTTGGTTTGGAAAATCTTTGCCATAGTTTTGTTCAAAAGTGTCCACTTTGACTGAAAAATCTTTCGTTTGTGTCAAGAGATTTTCTTTTATTTTTTTATATTGGTTTAAGCTGGATTGTGTCTGAACTATGTAAGTACTGGTTTGGCAAACTTTTACAATTGGCGCGACATTTTCGTTAAGGTATTTGTTAAATTTTGTTGCGGTTTCAATCGTTTTTTCACCATTTATTTGAAGTGATTTCAATGTCTTTTTTATCGATTTTTTTGTTGTTTTCAAAACTTCCCATTCAGGAGTTCCAGAGCTTATAGCCTTCTTTCCTTTTGTGGATTCCTTAAATGATGCATGCGCTTCATTTACGATCTTTAGCTCCTTTGTAATAGTAGCTTTTCCGAGATTTATTTCTTCGGAAAGTAACATAGCCGATTTAAAAGGTTCGTTTTCTGCCTTACAAGGAATGGAAGCGAAAGCACCTTGTAACGTATTTATTTTTGTAATAACTTCATTACATTGAGCATTCACCGAATTCACTGATGCATTCAATTTAGCATTGACCTCAGATGTTTTATAATAAAACTTACAGGAAGAGAGAAAAGACAAAAAAAAGATGAGAGAATAATGGAAGTATTTAGGCATCTTTTTTTTTGACAAAGATACTTATTTTCATTCGCATTTTTATCTCCAAATATCAATAATTACTAAGTTCTTCGCACCAAGGCTTGGTGCTAATTTAGTTGTCTTAGAGTACTGCCGAAGTATGTTGAGATGCACGGCACCCAAGTCTTTATTCAATTCAATCTATCTCTTATGCAAGCATCATTAAAAAAAACATATTTTTTTTTCTCCTGTAGCCTATTATTCTGATAAAGTATAGCGATGTGCCAAGACGCATAAATAAGGGCGCCGCAAAGCAGCTCGCAGAGATTGCTAAAATACACCGAAGTTTTGGTGTATTTCAAGAGTGGAGTGATACGCTAAGGCTTAAAAGAATAATCAGCGACTTGATTTTTATGTTCTTTTGTATCAGGAGAAAAAGAATAAAGTCCGATATTTATCGCACAATAGTGAACTTAATAATCATAAAAATTACTTTCCAATGAATCGACTCGTTCAAAAGCTAATTTTATTACTTACTTTATTTATTTCTAGTCTCGCTAAAGCTCAACTTTTAACAGTTTCAGCCCCTCAACAAGTTCCAAATCCGGGAGTTCCAATTTACCCTGGTTTTCCTGATGGCCACATAACGTACAAGTCAATGGGAAATAATCAGTACTTTCATGTGTGGGCAGGTTATGATAGTTATATTACTTCTGGAACAGATATTCTGCATCAGGATTCAATTTGGGGCTGTGTATTAACCAAAGGGCCGCAAGGCTCCTATGATAATGGTGGAGCATGGTTATACAGTGTATTTAATTTGGATTCAAATCATTGGATTGGCTTCTATCATGCGGAGGATCATGAATTTCCTGGTTATGAAAATCTACAAAAAATTGCGTGGAAAAGTGCGGCGCAATGCGAGAGTTTTGATGGTGGCAAAACATGGGTAAAAAATGGCCAAATATTAACGTCCTGGTTGGAGAAGCCCAATGCGCCAGAGTGGGGTGGAACGGGTGATTTTTCGGTGGTAAGAGACAGTTTAAATAATCGTTGGCTTGCATATTATGTTTGTCCGGATGGTATTGGTGTCGCTCAATCTTTAGATGCTTATGGAAAGCCAGGTAGCTGGTTCAAATTATATAAAGATATATTTTGTGAACCAGGAATTGGGGGGAAAGGATCTTCGCTTTCATTTTCAAAAGGAAAAAAGGCTGGTGGCAATCCAAGTATTATGTATTTCAAACCCCTAAAAACTTGGTTTTTGGTTTATCACGATTGGAATGATGAAGGAATTTATTACTCCTATTCATTTGATCTAATTCATTGGGCGGAAGCTTCATTGTTGATTGAGAATCCAGGTAAACCAAAAAGAACTTGGTATCCAACTTTGATGTCTTCTTCAAGTGATTCATATAGCAATGGTGACCTTTTTTTGGCATTTGCTCAGTGGGATGACATTTCTTTTCCCTACCGGAATTATTTTATATCGCCTGTTAATGTTCAAGGATTATCGTTGCCAATTATTGATCTGGATGCTTCAATAACATCCTCAGCATTAGTCTTGACTGATACAAGCTGTATTTCATTGATTTTATTTGATTCAGAAGGAAAAAACACACATACATTTTATCAAGATCAGACCTTACCGTCTGGAAAATATGAACTTGAGCTCCATAAATATACAAGTAAGGGATTTTATTATCTTCATTTAATTAGTAATCAAGGCACTCAAACACGAACAATTTTGGCTTATTGAAAAGAAGGGCTGTTAAATTTAATTCTTCAAATATTTCTCTAAGAATTGATCTTGTTCCCAAAGTAGGTGCAAAATATTTTCTTTTGCAGCATAGCCATGACTTTCTTTTGGCAATAAAACCAAGCGAACGGGTGCGCCTAGACCTTTTAAAGCTTGAAAATACCTTTCAGATTGTAAAGTAAATGTCCCTGGATTATTGTCTGCATCGCCATGAACCAATAAAAGTGGGGTTTTCATTTTTTCAGCATTCATAAATGGTGACATTTCATTGTAAACAGTTGGAATATCCCAATAATTTCGTTGTTCACTCTGAAATCCAAAAGGAGTCAAGGTTCTATTATACGCACCACTTCTTGCAATTCCACAAGCAAATAAGTTGGAATGAGTTAATAAATTTGCTGTCATAAAAGCACCATAAGAATGCCCACCGATCGCTACTTTTTTGCGATTTATATATCCTAAACTATCTACTGCATTTATGGCAGCTTCTGCGTCATCAATCAATTGCGCCATAAAGTTATCATTTGGCTCAGTTGTTCCTTCACCAATAATTGGGAACGATGCATCATCCAAAACAGCATAACCTTTCATCACCCAATAGACAAAAGAACCATAATATGGGAAGGTAAATTCATTTGGGTTTTTATCATTTTGGCCTGCAGAATTTTTATCCTTGAATTCAGCAGGATAAGCCCAAATTAATAGTGGTAATTTTTCTTTTTTTACAAAATCATAGCCAACTGGTAAATATAAGGTTCCGGTTAAATCAACACCGTCTTTGCGTTTATACTTAATCACTTCTTTATAAACGTCTTTTATG
>JBILCD010000030.1:0-15959 GCA_044353285.1 Crocinitomicaceae bacterium
CTAGTGCTGTAATTTCTTTTACTTTTCGCTCATTTAATTCATCCTCAATACCTTTTATCATTCCAAGAAATGATACCTCTGCCGTATTTGGAATAAAAGAGAAAACAGAATCACAAAGATCGTTATCGATAGACTTCATTACTTGATTAACAATCAAGTTTCCAAGGGCTTGTCGTTCTTTATAAATATCGGCATCTGATCCTCTGGAGAAATAGATTCTTTCGAAAGAGCATTGCCTTATAGGAAGCGGTTGATGAATTAATTCTTCGCTAACAATTCCATTTTTTTTAATGATTAGGGCATGTCCTGGTTTCAATTCATGGATGTCTTCCAATTGCAAATTAAAAGCGGTCTGTATTACAGGTCTTTCGGAAGCAACAACACATACTTCATCATTCTCAAACCAAAATGTAGGTCGGATACCGGCGGGATCTCTTAATACAAACGCATCTCCATGTCCTAGCAAACCTGCCATGGCATATCCACCATCCCAATTATGAGATGACTTCTGCAAAATAGAGGAAATGCTAAGCTGCTCGGCAATCAATTTATAGCTATCGGCTTTCTCGTATCCTTTAGATTTAAATTCTTGAATGAGGGCATCGTGCTCAAGATCCAGGAAATGTCCAATTTCCTCTAAAACAGTAACTGTATCAGACTTTTCTTTTGGGTGTTGTCCAATTTTCACTAGCGCTTCAAAAAGTTCATCTACATTGGTAAGGTTAAAATTTCCAGCCACGACGAGATTTCTTGAAATCCAGTTATTTTGTCGCAAGAAGGGATGGCAGCTTTCTATGGAATTTCGTCCGAAGGTGCCATAGCGCAGATGTCCAAGAAATAATTCGCCGGTAAAACCGGCATTTCTTTTTAGAAAATCGATGTCTTTGAGTAGTTTTGGATCTTCACGTTGTATCTGAATAAAACGCGCATTGATTTGCTCAAAAATATCTTGAATAGAATTTTTTTGAATGGACCTTACCCTTGAAATGTAACGGTCTCCTGGAAGCATATCCAACTTAATGTTGGCTAATCCAGCACCATCTTGACCCCGATTATGCTGTTTTTCCATCAGGAGTTGCATTTTATTCAAGCCATAAAATGCAGTACCATATTTTTCAAGGTAAAATTCAAGTGGTTTTTTTAACCTTAGAAGGGCAATTCCGCATTCATGTTTGATCGCATCACTCATGTTTTCTGAACAAATTTTATGCGAAGATAACCATTGTTATTCGAACAAATAGAAATAAAAGTAAAAAGCAGTTAATTGTTATTAACTATTCATTACATCGTTTAAATCACGATTTTTTGCTATCTCTGTGTTGCTTTTCTAATGCCTATTTGGTTGGCAGCATTTGGGTAATTTTATAACAGCGTCAGCATTTGCTTTTGTTTCATCGGCATCGTATCCAATTTTAGCAATGATATCTTTAATCTCTTGCGCGTTTATTTTCTTGGTTTTATATTGCACGCTTACCTTTTTAGTTTCGAGGTCTAAGTCTGCGAATTTCACGCCTTTGGTATAATTCAGCGCACCTTCAATGCGTTCTTTGCAATCATCACATTGCGCTGAGGTTTGAATGACAATAGTTTGTTTTTTTGCTTGTTGAGAAAATACTGCTTGGCTTAAGCAAATCGCCAGAATTAAAAGAGTTGTTTTCATAGTTTTATTTTTTTAGTGGTTTACGTAAAAGGGCATATCGCAGGCCAATGTATGCATTTGTTCCGGTAATTGGACCCCAAACACAGGTGGCATCAAAATCATTTCCAAATGGATTACTAGCATCAACGACCGGTGTTTTTTGTCTAAAGTTAGCTAAGTTTTCAATACCAATGTAAAAATTCCACCGCTTAAACACGTGGGTAATTTGCGAATTAATCATTGGATAAGCGGGGCTATATCTTTCTGGGTCGTTTGGTTTTTCCACGGGAAGTCGCGATTTCCCAAAGACCGAGCAGTTCACATCATATTCCCAACGTTTGTTTTTAGTTTTGTAGGCAATATTGATAAACCCTCGATATTTTGGAAGCATAATCTGCTGTTGAAACCTTCCATCGAGTATTGTTTTTACATCCAAGTATTTTACAGCCATTCGAATATCTAAATTTTTAAGTGGATTAATCGCTACTTCCGCTTGTAAGCTATTCGAAATAGAGGGCGAATCCAGGTTTTTAAACACAACTTTCGACGGGTCTTCATCTCGGTCAATGATTAATTGTCTTTCGAAGAAGGTTCGATAAAAATCGATACTCACGGACGCTTTACGTTTAAACAAGGTAAACTCTTGTGCAATTGAACCGCCAAAATTCCACGATATTTCGGGTAAAATACTCGTTGGTGCAACCCAAGTTTTCGAGCTTGCTAGCAAAGAAACATTATCGATAATGTAATTTGGAACGCGCCATCCCTTGCCTACAGTTCCGCGAAAATCTGTTGTTTGTGTGAGCCTATATTTTGCATGAAGTCGTGGTGAAAACTGCCACCCGAACAAATTATGATAATCAATTCGTGCTCCTGCCACACTACTCAAACGTGAACCTGTGTAGGTATACTCAGCGAAAGCCCCAGGAACAAATTCATTCCTATTGTCGGAAAGCAAATCTGCTTTCTGGGTAATTTGAAGCAGAACCATACTCGTACCAAGTTTTATTTTATGGTCGCTTGTTCCTATTATGTCCTCATAAAGCGCATTAACATAGGCCCGCTTTTCTGTGCCTATAAATGAACGGATTCCAAATTGACCATCCATATCTTGGTATTTAAGGTTATAGACAACGCCAAATGAGCGAAGTGGCTTTTTGGAAAAAAAACCAGTTTTTGCCATGAGGTCGATGTGTTGAGAATTGATTAAAACACCATATCCAACAGGATTTTCGCGATGGAAGCTATTTTGGCCTCCGACTTTTCGGTCTTGGTAAGCATTAACGGCAATTTGCGCCTCCATTTTATCGCCTTGAAATATCCAGCGATTCATGAAAGAGAGGTTATCACCCATTGGCAGGTCGCGAAACCCATCTTTATTTTCATCAATGTTGCCGTATACTGCGGAGGCGTGCAAGAAGGATCCAGTACTCCATTTTTTATTGATAACTTGACCGGCATTCACATTTACTTCAGAACGTCCGAACCTATTCTGATACGCATTTACGTATAGCCGTTCCATTTCAATTGGTTTTTTTAATTCTAAATTGATAAGCCCAGCCATCGATTCGTACCCATTCACTACATTTCCTGTCCCTTTAGTGATTTGTATCGATTCAATCCAGGTTCCCGGAAGTGTATTTAATCCATAAGAACTTTCTAAACCCCTGAGGTATGGAATGTTTTCCAGTTGAATTTGAGTGTAAACGCCATTTAATCCCATCATTTGAATTTTTTTTGCGCCCGATACGGCATCGGTGATGTTAACATCTACAGAAGCATTTGTCTCAAAGGATTCAGATAAATTACAGCAGGCTGCTTTTCTTAATTCTCCGGACGTAATTTCTTCTACGTGCAAGGTTTTCATTTTGGAAATACCATGGGTATTTTTCTTGCCATCAACTGTAATTTCTCCAAAATGCACTTCTGCTTTTAGCATTATGTTTAATGAAACAAAACGGTCTTTTTTATTTACAATGATGGAATCAGGATAATATCCTGGGTAGAAAAACACAAGCGTATCAGGCAGCGATTTCGGCAAAGCCAATTCAAATGTTCCGTTTTCAAGTGTTTTAGTGCCCGTATTGGCACGGAGTAATGTGATTTTTGCACCAACAAGAACGTCTGTTGATGAAGAATTAAGCCCTTGAACAAGGCCCTTGATTTGAGCATTTAGTGTTGTAAGTAAAAGCAAACAACACAGTGTTAAGATAAGTTTCATAAATAAAGAATTTTAAGGTTAGAAATAATTTCGCCTTTATCTTTAAATCTGAAATACTTGTTTTTTAATTAGCAATAATTTTCCGGAGGGTTTCCAAGGGGGTGGAATAAAACAAGCAATTGGAGTTGCTTCATGGATGAGGCTTCTGGTATTGTCAAATACAAAAGATTTATTAATGGTTGCATTTACTGAAAACCCAGTTTTAAAATCATCGGTTTTGTCGTAATCAATGTCAATTTTATAAATAGCGGAATAATCGGAGCAACAGCCATCGTTTTTCGGGTCTTCTTTTTTGCAGCAAGGAGGGATCTCTTTTGTTTCGCTAGGGCAGGCGTCGTGATTTTCAAAAACGTACGAAGTAAAAACACCTTCTTTTGTGCAAGAATGACTAAACACACGAATACCAATATTCCCAACGAAAAGCAATAAAATGGTCGCGAAAAGTATGAATCTTTTTAGCACAATTCAAAAGTAAATAAAACCATTATATTATCCTATATCACGATTCATATTTCTTAATTCGAAATGTCTAATCAAACCATTGAGCAACAAAACTAGAATTATGATTGCTGCACCCCAGTAGAAATTTGTTGAAAGAGATTTGTGTTCATTTAAGAGTACAATCGCTAATAAAATAGTGTAGATTGGCTCAAGGTTGATGTTTAATGAAACGGTAAAAGCGCCTAATTTACGAACAATGATGATGGTCGCTAAAAAAGCGAAAGAAGTACACACTATTCCTAAAAATAGCAACCAATAGAAGTCATTGAGGGTTAAACTAAGGTCGGAAGCATTCAGTTTTCCTAGGCTCAGAAGTACAATTGAAACAAGCGTAAACGCGGCAAGCATTTCGTAAAATGTTAGCTGTTCTGCAGGAGTTTGTTCAGATAGTTTTGCGTTAAATACTGAAAAGACCGCCGCACACAAAGCCGATAAAAGTCCAATAAAGAGTGCTAATAGTTCTTGGCCATTAAAATCCACTGAAACAAATGAAATTCCGCTAATAACAACAAGCCCCATTATGATTTGCCTGAGGGATATCTTTTTCTTCATGACCAAAGGTTCAAGCCATGCGACATGCAATGTAGTTGTGGACAAGCACAAAATAGCCAATGATGCTGTTGAGAGTTGAATCGCGTAATAAAAAGAAATCCAATGCAAGGCAACAATAATTCCCACGCCAAAAACCTTAGGCAGCACTTTTGCAGACAAGCGAACACTTTTCCCTACAAAGAATAGGAAGATAGCTAATGCAATAAATGCGATTAAAACCCTGTACCAAACAATATGGAGTGCATCTTTATGTATTAATTTCCCTAAGATTCCGGTAAACCCCCATAAAAAGATGATGAGGTGCATCAAAACATGATACTTATACCGTTGCCACATGCTGCAATTACTTTTTAGACCACTCTTCGATCGAAGATTTGTTCATATTTACATAATTCGAGTCACCATCGAGCGCTGCTGCATCCATTGACTTTTTTGCTGTTTCTATAGCGCTTTTGTAATCGCCATTTTCAGCTTGGAGTTGTGCTTTAAGTCGCGTCATCCAATAGGCTTTTTCCCCGCGCATTTCAACGGCTAGGGTAGACCAAATCAAGGCTTGCTTCATGTCGATTTTTTCTGTGAAATAGTAGGTGGCTGCTTGATGATAATCATTTGCTTGCGGGCCATTCATAGTTTTTTGGATACTTGCTAAAACACCCGCTTTCGTATTTAGCGTAAAGGGAAGTACTACTTTTGTTTCATCCCATTCAATTTGAATTTCAGCGCCATTATTGTTAATCTTATCGATAAAAATAGATAAGTTTTCAACTCGATCTTTTATACCATAAACTGGCAAGGTTGTTTTATAGGCGATTTTATCTTCAGACCAATTATCAGGCACTCCCCAATTATTTGTTTCTGTGTAAAAAATTAATTGCCAGCTTTTCTTTTCTGGAATTACATATAGTGCATAGGTGCCCGCTTTTAGCGTATCTGTTCCAAAGATTAGCTTTTCTGTGGAGGTAATTTTCGTATTTTCATTTGCCCCTAAGCGCCATATTTTTCCAAATTCAACAACTTCTCCAAATACATTTCTTGCTTTAACGCTAGGTCGTGAAAAGGAAATACTGATATCGGCTAGCCCAACTTTTTGTTCTATTTTACATAAGGGACTTGCTTTTGGGGTAGAAATTTGGGCATGTAGGCCTGTCATGCAGAAACCAAGTGTGATGCTAAGAAGTACTTTTTTCATTTTTTTCATTTTTAAGTTGATTGAATAATATGCTGTGATACGTTTTTAAACCGTTCTTCGCTTGAAACTAAAAATCCGTGATTCAAAAGTAAGAATACTTCATCTGCTTTGGTGTTCTTAAACGCTTTTTTACCGTGATATATAGAAATTTTTGACGGGGAGATTAACAGGCATTCATCAAGGACATCTTCTTTCGTTAAATCAATTCCCTCTTCAATTGCTTCGATGGTAATCATTTCGCCACTTGAATCTGAAAGTGCACATACACATACTTGTTTAGGCACTTGGCGTTCTAAAAAGAAAACCTTGTTATAGACTTTCTCCAAAACGACATCGCTAAACATTTCGATTAATTCTTTTGCTTTATTTGGGCTTTCTTGATTCATTATCGCCCAATCGTCTTTATAAACTTGGTTTACAATTAAAAACTGGATCAATTCGCTATCGAGTTCTTGCAATTCTTCCTTGCTCAGGCACCTAAATCGCATATTAATTCTCTGATTTTGAAACATCAAAAGTTAAATCCATCACTTCGTCGAGCGATTTTTGGACAACGCCTTGTTCCACGATAAAGGTATATTTACCGGCTTGTGGCAATTTCCTTCGTTTAAAAATTAACTGATGTTCGACAATTGTTCCGGTTTTATTTCCAATCCAAGAGCCATTTGGGTAGCATGTTTTAATCTCGTAAGGCTCCCGAACAACTTCTTTAAAGGGAGTTTTTGTTGTCAAATAAATCCAAAGATTACTGTATTTATAGTCTGTCGTTGTGCGAATAGTAAGTGTAAAATCGTAGGAATTAATAGTATCTGGAATATTTACGGTAAAAGTAGGCTTTATCTTTACTCCCCATAGATTATCCGCAAATTGATAGGATGAATTGTAAACAGAAGGTTTCCCGCAAGCGCAAAGCAGTGTAGTGATCAGGCCAAAGAAAAAAAAGATTTTCATTTTTTATTATTTTGAAAAGACCTATTCTTGTTTTTATTTCTATTTTTCGAGGTATTTGCGAAACGTGAAATACTATCTTGTCCCACCACATTTTCATATCCAATTTCCACTTCTTTTTCTACCACATAGGTAAACGCCTTTAAATCTTTTGGAATTGTCCCCGCAGAATTTAGTTCTTGTATTTTTTTTACTTGTTCGGGAGTTAAGGCGATTAGTCCGTTTTCCCCTTGAATTGCAAACCACATGAGTCGTTTGAACACGTCGGTTTTAATATGTATTGCCTCACCGCTTTCTGTTTTAAGTTTCGTTTCTGCTTTCGGAAAAGACTTAATAGCATCGAGGTACATGTCTAATTCATAATTCAAGCAACATTTTAATTTTCCGCATTGTCCGGCAAGTTTTTGAGGATTCAGCGATAATTGTTGGTAACGAGCGGCAGAGGTAGAAACTGATCTAAAATCCGTAAGCCAAGTGCTGCAGCAAAGTTCTCGTCCGCATGAGCCAATACCCCCCAATCTTGCGGCTTCTTGCCTGGAACCTATTTGGCGCATTTCAATACGAACTTTAAATTTATCAGCCATATCTTTGATGAGCTGCCTAAAATCAATTCTTCCTTCAGCGGTATAATAAAATAGCGCTTTAGACATATCTGCTTGGTATTCTACATCTGAAATTTTCATTTCCAAACCAAGTGTTAGGGCCATCACCCTAGTTTGATTCATAGTTTCTTGTTCAAAAGAACGGGCTTTTATCCAGCTATCAATTTCTTTTTGAGTAGCAATTTTCAATATTTTCCTTGTTTCCATTGGTTTAAAACCAGGCGCTTTCTTTTTTACTTGAATACGCGCCAATTCTCCGACCACAGAAACAACTCCTACATCGTATCCTGGAGCAGTTTCCACTACAACCACATCACCAACACTTAATGCGATATGATCCGCATTTCTATAAAACCCTTTTCTAGAATTCTTAAACCGAACTTCTACAATATCATATACTTTTTGTCCGGAAGGCAAGGCAATATTGGCTAACCAATCATAGACTTCTAATTTATTACAACCTCCAGAGCTGCACGTACCATTATTCTTACAGCCTCTTGGTGTTCCTCCATCTGACCCACATGAACTACAACCCATAATATTGTTTTTTTTGTAAAAGTACTAAATTAAGCTTGGTGAATGTATCTCATGGATTGAAAACATAGTTGCGTGAAAAGAAGTTTTGCAAAGGCGTTTCTTTCAATTCGGTAATAGGCTTCATCAAAACAGCTTAGGAATTCACTGATATTATTTCCTGAAATATAAGGGGAAAACTTATTAATAAAAGCGGCTTCCTCTGCTGATACTTGCAGGGTATCCATTCCAATATAATTCTTCACGAGACTTTGCCTTAGCATGTGTAAGCTATATAAAATAAATAATTTTTGACGTTCTTTAGAAACAGCGGCAATATCTTCAGCCCAATCTAACATGGCAATAACATCCTTTTTGAAGGTACAGCGCATCAAGCTCATAAATTGATCTCGATAAGCGATATTTGATTCATCATCCTGAATCAGCTCTAATGCTCTAATAAAATTACCATCAGAAAACCCAGCAATTGTTTGGGCGCTCCTTTCTTCAATCGAATTTTCTTTAACAAGATGCATGCTTAGGTCCTCCTGCGAAATTCTAGGAATAATGATTACTTGTGTCCGAGATTGTATCGTTGGCAGTAATTTTTGAGGCTGCTCAGTCACTAGAATGATAAGTGTTTTGGGAGGGGGCTCTTCTAAAATCTTTAATAATTTGTTTGAACACGTTGCGTTCATTTCGTCAGCACACCATATAATCATTACCTTATAGCTGCCTTGGTAAGACATCAAACTTAATTTTTTATGGATATCGACACTTTCTTCTGTACCGATTACAGGCTTTCTTTCTTTCGTATCAATTGTTTTGGTCCAATGCAGTAAATCAAAATATGGATTTGTTATTAATTGTTTCCGCCATTCTGAAAAATAAGCAGATGAAAGCGGATGATTTGCTAATACTACCGGAAATACAAAATGAACATCTGGATGTACGAAGTCTGACATTTGTTTGCATGAGTGACAAGATCCGCAACTATCTGTTTCCTGCTTATTTTCACACAGTAAATACTTACTATATGCTAAAGCCATTGCCAAACTCCCGTGACCATTTTTACCAGCAAATAACTTTGCATGGCTAATTTTTTCTGAATTTATTTCTCGGATAAGCTGTTCTTTTAAGGCTGCTTGTCCAATTACTGCTGAAAATTGCATAGGGTAAAATTAGCGCAATTTTAAAATGTAGATTCTATTTCTGCCTTTTGTTTTGTATTTTTATTGAAAATATTAATATTATGAAAAAGACCTTCTTTTTATTATTTGCTTTGATTTGTTCTGTCATTTCCTTTTCTCAAGAGGTTGTGATTAGCGAAAGCGACTATACATTTTCCTTAGGAAACAAATCTGCTATCATGGTTTCAATTCCTTTTGCAACAAAAGAACAAGTAGATGACGCATTAAAATCATTTATGAAAGATTGGGGCAAACATAAATCATCTAAAGGGGAGCACACTGTTATACAAGGAAGTTCGAAGGCTATGGGCGATAAGCTTTTTGATGCATATGCGGTGATTACAGAAAGTAAAGGGGAGCAATTCTCAATTCAATTTGGTATTGATTTGGGCGGTGCCTTTTTGAATAAAAAAGATCATCCAGCGCAATTCGAGGTGTGGGCCAAATCCCTTACTGATTTTGCTGTGAAAACAGCAACTAATATTGTTGATAATGAAGAATCTATTGCAAAAGACATTCTGAAAAGATTAACATCAGATCAAACTAAATTGGAGAAAGACGAGCAAGATCATAAAGCTGAAATTGAAAGTCTAAAAAAACAAATAGCGACGAATGAAAGGCTAATAGCAGAAAGTAAAACAAATCAAGCGAACAAGCAAGCGGAAATTAAAAGTCAAGCAGAAAAAGTCAGTGCACTAGAGAAAAAGAAGAAAGCGATCCACTAATCCTCTATATTTCCACCTATGATGATTACGATTTCTCCTTTCACTTCTTTTTGTTGAAAATGCAATAGGACTTCCTGTGCTGTCCCTCGTGCAAACTCCTCGTAAAATTTTGTTATTTCTCTACAAACACATATTTTTCGTTCAGCACCAAAATATTCTACAATCTGTCCGAGGCACTTTATAAGTCTGTGGGGAGATTCGTACAAAACAATTGTTCTGCTTTCTTTACTTAGTAAGGTTAGTCTAGTCTGCCGTCCTTTTTTGTGAGGGAGGAAGCCCTCAAAGACAAACTTATCACAAGGCAATCCACTCGCGACAAGCGCTGGTACAAAGGCACTTGGCCCAGGCAAACATTCCACGGCAATCCCCGCTTCAATACAGGCGCGAACTAATAAAAATCCAGGATCAGAAATGCCAGGTGTTCCGGCATCTGAGACTAATACTGCGGTTTCTACCTCTTGAATCTTATCAATAACCCGATCCAATAATCGGTGTTCATTTTGACTGTGAAAAGAAACAACAGTATTTGATATATTTAGATGTGATAATAAGCGTTTGGTCACCCGAGTATCCTCTGCAAAGATAACCTGTGCACTTCCTAATATCCGAATGGCGCGCAAGGTAATATCTTCTAAATTTCCTATTGGCGTTGGTACGAGAATTAATTTAGCCATGCTTTATTTGCGTTTTTTAGGGTATACCTTAGGAAAATACTTTCCTGACCACATCTTCAATTTTTTCACAAAGAATAACCTTGATTTTGAAGTCGGAAATGGTAATGCCTTTGGTATATTTTGAAATAAAAATAGATTTATATCCCAACTTTTGAGCTTCCAGAATTCGTATTTCAGCTCGATTGACGGGCCTTACCTCACCAGAAAGACCTAGCTCTGCGGCGAAAGTTATCCCTTGTGGTATGGGCATATCCGCATTAGAGGATAATACGGCCATTGTTACCGCCAAATCTACTGCAGGGTCATCCACTTTTATTCCCCCGGCGATATTCAAAAAAACATCTTTTGCTGCTAATTTAAATCCGCAACGCTTTTCCATCACCGCCAAAAGCATATTTAGCCGCTTGGCATCATAACCTGTGGATGAGCGTTGTGGAGTGCCGTATGCTGCAGAACTCACAAGCGCTTGCACTTCAATTTGGAGTGGACGCATGCCTTCAATGGTCGTAGCAATGGCAATACCACTTAAGGTTCCATCACTATTGGTAATTAAAATCTCTGAGGGATTATCTACAACACGCAATCCTGTTCCTTGCATCTCATAGATTCCTAACTCATTCGTTGATCCAAAGCGATTTTTCACTGTCCGCAATAAACGATACACATGATTTCGATCTCCTTCAAATTGAAGAACGGCATCCACCATATGTTCTAAAACTTTCGGACCTGCAATTGACCCATCTTTGGTAATATGCCCAATTAAAAACACAGGCACGTTGGTTTCTTTCGCAAATCGTAGCAGTTGCGCAGTACATTCACGTACTTGTGAAACACTTCCTGGCGAACTATCAATTGAAGAAAAGAATAAAGTTTGAATCGAGTCAATAATGAGTACTTGAGGCATTATTGTTTTCGCGTGATTCAGGATGTTAATCAAATTTGTTTCCGTTAAAAGCTGGCAATTGTTATTTTTAATTCCGATTCGTTCGGCTCTCATTCTTATTTGCTGTTCGCTTTCCTCGCCGGAGACGTAGAGTATACTCAAGGGCTCTTCAATAGCCATTTGAAGCATTAAGGTTGACTTTCCTATTCCGGGTTCCCCTCCAATTAAAACAAGGGCGCCCTTTACTAATCCGCCACCAAGTACCCGATTTAATTCCGAATCGATGAGGGGAATTCTATTTTCCTCTTGGTGTTGAATTTCATTAATGAGCGTTGGTTTTGAATTTCTTGAATCAACCGAAAAAGGCAAGGCGCTTTTTGAGGTGGATATAATCTCTTCTACAAAAGTATTCCATGAGGAACAAGAGGGGCATTTCCCCAGCCATTTAGGCGCCTCGAATCCACATTCTTGACAAAAAAAAGCACTCTTCTGTTTTGACATAATTATAGCTTCAAAGATAAAATTAACTATTGATAAAGCGTCTATTTAAGATTAATTTCGACATTTTAAGTTTGTTAGAACAAAGAATACACCCCAATCGTTCATTTTTTTTTATTTTTTTTTAAAACTTTGTATGTTAGATTATCAAAAAAATTAATTTTGTCGAATTAAGTATTGATAAAAGAATAAATTTTTATGACAAAAAGAAGGTCGATAATTAGTTATGATAAGCTTTCGATTGAGCAAAAGAAACAAATTCTAAAAGAATTTCCGGACGGATATATTAATCACCTAACCACTATTAAAACGCCTACCGGTGAAGTGTTGGATGCATTAATATGGGACACGGATGAAATTATCTATTTAGTTAAAATAGTAAAGCCAAAGGTAAAGGTGAAAATCATTTCAGAAGATAGTGATGATGACTTTGACGATGATTTAGACAAAGAGGACGAGATCAAAGATGATGATATGGATGATGAAAAAGACCATGATTCAGATGAGGAGGAGGACGAATATGATAAGCCTGATGTTGACAAAGACGATGACGACGATAAGGATTAAGTCCTTGATTTCTTTGTCTTAATTTTCTTTTCTATTACTTTTCTTTATCTTTGAATCAATATCTCTAAGATAATTATGAAAGTTCCTACATCTTTTACTAATATTCCTATATCACCTTCAGTTGACAAAGTTGGTGTTGAAGAGCGCGTCGCTCGTTTTCAATCTCGAAGTATTAAAAATGAATCAAAACGCCAAGGGTTAGATTTAGTGCTGAGCATGATTGATCTTACTACCCTAGAGGGTAAAGATACTCACGGCAAAGTAAAACAAATGTGTTACAAGGCGCATCACCTGCATGATTCGTATCCTAATTTACCAACCGTAGCGGCAGTATGTGTTTTTCCTTCTATGGTTAAAACGGCCAAGACAGCACTTTTAGGAACATCCGTGAAAGTAGCGTCTGTTTCTACTGCTTTCCCATCTGGGCAATCTACTCGGGCTGTAAAATTAGCGGACACTAAATTTGCAGTAGATGAAGGAGCAGATGAAATTGACATGGTTATTTCTCGCGGAAAGTTTTTAGCGGGAGAATATAATTTTGTATTTGATGAAATAGCAGCAATAAAAGAAGCTTGCGGTAAAGCACGACTAAAGGTTATTCTCGAAACTGGTGAGCTTTGCACCTTGGATAGTGTTCGAAAAGCAAGTGATATTGCGATATATGCGGGAGCGGATTTTATAAAGACATCCACCGGAAAAATTCAGCCAGCAGCTACAATGCAGGTTACTTATACCATGTTAATGGCGATCAAAGATTATTATGATACTACTGGCATTATGATAGGAATGAAGCCAGCTGGTGGGATATCCACCTCAAAATTAGCCTTACATAATTTAGTAATGGTGAAGGAAATTTTAGGAAACAATTGGCTAAACAACGATTGGTTTAGATTCGGAGCCAGTAGTTTGGCAAATGATGTTTTAATGCAAATTATGAAGTTGGAAACGGGAGTTTATCAATCTTCAGATTATTTTACAATTGATTGATATGGCTAAAAACACTACCAAAAAACAAGCACCTAGTTGGGATTATTCTCCTTCATTAGAAAGCACTTCCCATATTACGATTTTACCAAGATATGAATTGTTTATAAACAATGAGTGGGTAAAACCGACCTCTAAAGAATATTTCAAAACAACGAATCCTGCTACAGAAGAAGTTCTGTCCGAAATCGCTTGGGCGAATGATAAAGATGTTGATTTGGCGGTTAAGGCTGCTCGAAAAGCATACCAAGATGTTTGGTCAAAAACTACCCCAAAAGAGCGTTCAAAATACATTTATCGCATTGCGCGACTGATGCAAGAACAAGCGAGAGAACTCTCTGTAATAGAAACTTTGGATGCTGGAAAACCAATTCGCGAGGCAAGGGATATTGATGTTCCTTTGGCCTGCAATCACTTTTTTTATTATGCTGGTTGGGCAGATAAGTTAGAATATGCTTTTCCTAATCAGCCAATGGAGGCACTTGGGGTAGCGGGTCAAATTATTCCATGGAATTTCCCACTTCTGATGGCTGCATGGAAAATTGCTCCTGCTTTAGCAGCGGGCAATACGGTTGTTCTTAAACCAGCAGAAACGACTTCATTGACAGCATTAAAATTAGCTGAAATAATAAAAGCCTCAGGTCTTCCTCCAGGTGTTGTAAATATCGTTACAGGTCACGGTGATACAGGTGCGGCCATTGTAAATCACCCGGACATAAATAAAATTGCTTTTACAGGATCAACCAATGTCGGAAAAATCATCCAACGGGCGATTGCTGGCACAGGGAAAAAAGCCACCTTGGAATTAGGAGGGAAATCCGCTAATATTATTTTTGATGATGCTCCTATTGATCAAGCGGTTGAAGGGATTATCAATGGCATATTTTTTAATCAAGGACACGTTTGTTGCGCTGGTTCTAGGCTTTTTGTGCAAGAAAACATTGCAGAATTGGTCATTCGGAAATTAAAACACCGCATGGATGGTTTGTATTTGGGCAATCCCCTCGATAAAAACACGGATATTGGTGCCATAAATTCAAAGGAACAGCTTACAACCATTGAAAAGTACATTAAAATTGGAATCGCTGAAGGAGCTGAAATATATCAAAGCGCCTGTGAATTACCAAGTAAGGGGTATTTTTGTCGCCCAACGATTTTTATAAATGTGGCACAGTCGAGTACCATTTCACAAGAAGAAATTTTCGGTCCTGTTTTGAGTATTCAAACTTTTCGAACGGTCGATGAGGTCATTCAAAAAGCCAATAATTCACCCTATGGATTAGCCGCTGGCGTATGGACAGATAAAGGATCTCGTATTTTTAATTTAACAACGAAATTACGTGCGGGAGTTATTTGGGCAAATACCTATAATAAATTTGATCCAACTTCTCCATTTGGGGGGTATAAAGAAAGTGGATTTGGCCGTGAAGGTGGTTTACACGGATTGGGTGCTTATTTAAAAACGAAACTTTAATTAATTGTTATTCAAATGAATCGTGTGGAAATTTTAAAAACATATAAGATTTATATCGGCGGAGCTTTTCCTAGAACCGAATCAGGCCGTTATTATACGCCAGTAAATAAAACAGGTGAGGGCATTGGGAACATGTGTTTATCATCTCGAAAAGATGTGCGAAATGATGTTACAGCAGCTCGCAAAGCATTTGGGTCTTGGTCTGAACGTTCTGCCTTTAACCGCGGACAAATTATCTATCGCATCGCAGAAATGCTTGAAGGAAGGAAGGAGCAATTTATTTTGGAGCTTCAGAAACAAGGTAGCACAAAAGCAGAAGCGGAAAAAGAAGTTATTCTTGCGATTGATCGAATTGTTTATTATGCTGGATGGTGCGATAAGTACAATCAAGTTTTGAGTGCTGTAAATCCGGTTAGCTCCTCTCATTTTAATTTTACCACCTGCGAATCAATGGGTATTGTGGGTGTGTTAGCGCCGCAAACGACATCGCTTATCGGCCTTGTATCCTTGTTAATTCCCGCAATTTGTAGTGGAAATACGGCTGTACTAATTGCTTCAGAAAAGTTGCCATTATGTGCCATCACGTTTGCTGAAGTGCTAAATTCATCTGATGTCCCAGGGGGAGTGGTAAATATTTTAACAGGAAATACAGAGGAGTTATTGCCAGTATTGGCTTCTCATATGGATGTGAATGCCTTAATCTCTGAGTCATTAGGAATCCTAGAGATTGAAACAGCAAAAGCTGCAGTGGACAATCTAAAACGAAAATTTACCTATAATGCAGATTGGTCGAGTGAAA
>JBILCD010000162.1:0-5661 GCA_044353285.1 Crocinitomicaceae bacterium
AAAAAATCTTCATTCCTGGAGCACCGCCTCCAATCGGACCTTACTCACCTGCCCTATTAGTAAATGACACTCTTTATATTAGTGGTCAAGTACCCATAAACATAGAAACAGGGCAATTAATCACTGAAAACATCGAATTAGCAACAGACCAGGTGCTACGAAACATTAAAGCACTACTAGCTGAGGCGGGTATGACCTTGGAAAATGTGGTTAAATGCACTATTTTTATGACCGATTTAAATGAATTTCAAAAAATGAATGCTGTATACGCTGGCTATTTTGAAGGAGTCGCCCCTGCGCGAGAAACGGTAGAAATTTCTAGATTGCCCATGGATGCTACGATTGAAATTTCCTGTATTGCCATAAAATGACCAATAACATAAGCCCTGAAATAGACCTTTCTATTATTATCGTTAATTATAACGTAGAATATTTTCTGGAACAATGCTTGAATTCAGTTATGCTTGCAGCCAAGAATGTAAACTCGGAAGTAATTGTAGTCGACAATAATAGTTCAGATGGCTCCATTGAAATGCTTAAAGCAAAATTTCCAAAGGTCAAAGTAATTCAAAACAGCGAAAATATAGGATTTTCAAAAGCAAATAATCAAGGCATAAAAATAGGTAAGGGGAAATATATTTTATTACTAAACCCAGATACGGTCATCGATGAGCAGACGCTAACTAAGATTACAGATCGCATGAATGCCGATGATCAGATTGGCGGATTAGGAGTAAGAATGGTAGACGGAAAGGGTGTTTTCTTACCAGAATCAAAACGAGGTTTGCCTACCCCCTTGGTAGCATTTTATAAAATTTTTGGCCTCTCATCAATCTTTAAAAAATCGAAACGTTTTGGGCGCTATCATTTAAGCTATTTAGATGAGTTTGAAGAAAATGAAATTGATATCCTCAGCGGAGCATTTATGTGTATGCGAAAATCAGTACTCGATAAAATAGGACTTCTCGACGAAGCATTTTTCATGTATGGCGAAGACATTGATTTATCCTATAGAATTCAAAAGGCAGGGTACAAAAACCTTTATTTTCCTCAAACAACCATAATACATTACAAAGGAGAAAGTACCAAAAAAAGCTCCGTTAATTACGTCTTTGTCTTTTACAGAGCTATGATTATTTTCGCCAAAAAACATTTTGGCCAAAAGAATGCCTTTCTTTTCTCCACTGCCATTAATACTGCCATTTACCTTAGAGCTGCATTAGCGATTTCAAAACGCTTGCTTAGCTTTCTAGCACCGATTTTATTCAATACTACGGTACTTCTTTGTGGATTATTTGCACTAACCAATCAGTGGCGAATTAGAAATATTTCCTTTCCAGATGAAGCTTACTATTTTTTAATTCCCGGTTATTTTGTGATTTGGTCGCTGAATTACCTCATTTTGGGGGCTTTTGATGAGCCAATAAAACTAATCAAACAATGCAAAGCCATTATTATTGGCACTATTATCATCCTTGTGTTTTATGCCCTACTGCCAAAAGACCTTCAGTTTTCTAGACTTTATATTTTATTGGGAGCACTTTGGTATTTCTCTTGGCTAATTCTGAATAAAGCCTTGTTAAATTTATTCTCCGGAAAAGGACTAAGCCTCAATCGATCAACTAAACGGAGATTTTTAGTCGTGGGTGACGAAAATGAATTTCATCGTGTAAAAGGAATTATTGAGCAAAATTTTCAATCAATTGATGTTATTCACCCCTTGGCAACATCGGAATCGTTCAAAGAATCCATTGGCGATATTCGCCAAATTGAACAAATTATTCAGGACAAAAAAATAGATGAAGTTATTTTTTGTGCCAAAAATATTCCAGCTGGAAAGATTATTGAACTTATGACAGCGATCAAAATATCCGATATGGATTTTAAAATTGCTCAACCCGATGCACAATTTATTATTGGCAGCAATTCAATTGATGCCGCTGGAGAAATGTATGTATTGAACATTAATGCACTTAATAATCCGGGCAGTCTTCGATCTAAACGTTTGTTGGACGCATCAGTTTCTTTCCTTTTTCTTTTGCTGTATCCTTTGCTATTTATAGGATTTAACAAGAAAATAAACCTGCTGTACAATCTAGTTGATGTGCTCTTTGCTAAGAAAACTTTAGTGGGATTTTGCGAAAATGAAAAAATGATTGATTCCCAATTACCTCAATTAAAAAAGGGCGTGTTGAATTTGATGGATGACTTTGATAATTTAGACTCCAGCAATATCGATAAAGTTAACTTGATTTATTGCCGAGATTACACTCTTTTAAAAGACCTAAAATTAATACTAAAACATTGGAAAAAATTAGACCGAAGAACTATATAATCTTTGATTTTATAAGATTTTTTGCCTAATTTTGCCCTCAATAATAGACAAAAGAAATGGCTGAAATAGAAATCAGGCTACCGAAAATGGGTGAAAGTGTTACGGAGGCTACCATAACCAATTGGTTAAAAGTTCCTGGTGACAAAATTGCACTCGATGAAGCACTGGTTGAAGTTGCTACAGATAAAGTTGATAATGAACTGCCTTCGGAAGTAGCAGGGACCTTAGTAAAATGTTTCTTTGAAAAGGATCAAGTGGCACAAGTCGGCGACGTAATTGCCATAATATCAACGGATGGACCATCCGAAAATGTAGTTGTTTCAACAACAGAAACGGCAGTAGTTCCAACTAGTGAATCCCCGCAGCCGAGCAATGTAACACAAATAGACAAAGCTCCTGAACATGATAGTATGACTGCTTCGAGTGTGCAAGCGCCTCTTGGAGAAAAGAAATTCTATTCTCCATTGGTGAAGAGCATCGCTCAAAAAGAAAATATTAGCCGTGAACAATTGGATCAAATAATAGGAACTGGACAAGATAGTCGAGTAACCAAAAAAGATATTTTGGCATTTCTTGAAAATAAAACGGCAATTCCAGTTGCAAAAACTCCTGCACCACAAACCGATACAAAAATCAGTGCCCCAATTTCAATTGTAAGTGGAGAGGATCAAATTATAGAAATGGATCGCATGCGCAAATTAATTGCGGATCATATGGTGATGTCGAAGCATGTTTCTCCACATGTTACTTCTTTCGTTGAAGCAGACGTTACCAATATTGTAAATTGGCGAAATAAAGTGAAAAGTAAGTTTTTTGACACTCATGGCGAAAACATCACGTTCACCCCTATTTTTATTGAAGCGATCGTAAAAGCGATCAAAGATTTTCCAATGATAAATGTTTCCGTTAATGGAACAACAATTATTAAGAAAAGTGCCATCAATATCGGAATGGCAACAGCACTTCCATCTGGTAACTTAATTGTACCAGTCATAAAAAATGCAGATCGACTTAATCTTTTTGGATTAACAAAAGCTGTCAATGAATTAGCAAATAATGCTAGAAATAATAAGTTAAAGCCAGATGATACTGCCGGCGGAACCTATACTATGACAAACGTTGGTTCTTTTGGAAACGTGATGGGAACACCTATCATTAACCAACCTCAAGTAGCCATAATGGCGGTTGGTGCAATACGAAAAATGCCTGCCGTTATTGAAACCCCTGAAGGTGATTTTATCGGTATACGACACAAAATGTTTTTATCGCATTCATATGACCATAGAGTTGTAGATGGTGCGCTTGGTGGACAATTTGTGAGACGAGTTGCTGATTATCTTGAGAAATTTGATGTTACACAAACATTTTAATTATATTTATGCCTAAAATCTTTATTATGAAGCATTTTCTTTTAATATTATCTCTCATTTGTTTCTCAAAGCTATCTTTCGGGCAATTAACGGAAACAGAAGTTAAAAATATGATCAACGCCTCTGCAGAGAAGGATTTAATCGCTGAAAACTCCAGGTTTATGCAAGAAAATTTTTTCCATTTTGCTGATCTTGTTGCCGATAAATTACTAACTTTCAATAAAGAAAATGCGAATTACAATTATCGAAAAGGGTACATTCTATTAGAAATGAACCAAAATCATGAGCTGGCTATTACGCATTTAATGAAAGCTGTTAAAAAGGTAAGTGCAAACTACGATGTATACTCACCAACAGAAGAAAGTGCCTCAGTTGATGCCTTTTATCATTTAGGGCGTGCACTTCACATCGACATGCAATACGACAAAGCCATTGAAAATTATAAAAAGTTTTTAGAGAAATCAACCAATCAATCCGAATTAATTTCTGAAGCGAATACCAGAATTATTCAATGCGCAGTTGCAAAGCGATTAAGTGCTAATCCAATTGGGGCAATTCCAATGCTAATGGGAGGAGGAATCAATACGCCCTTTTCAGATATGAATCCTCAAGTTTCAATGGAAGGACAAACACTGTATTTTTCTTCGCAGCGACCTTGGGAAAACAAATCATCTGATGCAGGGAAAGATGTAATGTTCAATACAAATCCAGATGATATTTACTATAGCAATAAAGATAAAAATGGAACTTGGTTATCACCTACTATGTCCACTCTATCCCTGCCTTTAGTAGCGGAAGAACTTTCTAATATGTCTGCAGACGAGCGAATGGCTTACATTTATTCTAATTCTGGTAACTACTTATTTTCTTCAGAATTTAAAAATAATAGCTACAGTAAATTGATTGCCTTGAAGTCACCCTTGACTCTCAAAAGTCAAAGCAAAGAAATACCTTGGAACACTCATTATTCAATATCTCCAGACGGAAAAATGATATTTTTTGTTTCCAATGCCGAGGGCGGTCGTGGGAAACGTGATATTTATTGTATTGAAAAAAATAACGGGACTTGGGGGCCAGCACAAAATATGGGCGGTATGATTAATACGGCAAACGATGAAGAAACACCATTTGTAGGATTAAACAATAATGTGCTTTATTTTGCGAGCAATGATACATCAAGTATGGGTGGGTTCGATATTTTCATGTCGATTAGAGATGAAAATGGCATGTGGTCAAAAGCAAAAAATATAGGCTTTCCTTTTAATTCTCCAGCTGATGACTTTTACTTTACACATACCGCAAATGGAAAAGAAGCATACGTTTCATCAAATAGAAAAGGTGGAATTGGCATGTACGATATTTACAGCATTGATTTCTCCAATAACCAAGTAGAAAATATTGCTTTTCTCGACGGACGAATTATTAATCCAAAAGGAGCACTAATCCCTGAGGGTTCTTACATTACATTAAAATGCTCTAATTGTAACGATAATACAGAACAACTAATTACGCCACGTATGAGAGATGGTGTATTCGTTGGTAAACTAGAAAAGTGTAAGGAATATGAGTTGACATATTACTACAGCAATATGACTAAAAATCCTTATACAAATAAATTTTCTACTAACTGTGATGAGGCTTATCAGGTAATCACTAAACGAGTACTTATCGACGATAACAATCAAAAAATCATTCCTTTTCCTAACTATTATTTAAAAGGCGTTGCCAAAGACAAAGAGACAGGCAATGTGATTGCAAATGTTAATGTAGAATTGAAAATTGATGGCGCTACAGATAACCAAGTTTGTAATTCAAATGGTAGCTATTCCTCCGACATCCTAAAAAATTACGCCTTCGAGTCAAAAATTAGTGGGCAAATAAATGCAAATGCAGCTGGTTATTTAAGCCAATCAATTGACATAAACCGTGAATTATCCTTTGATTCAGTAATAACGA
>JBILCD010000161.1:0-5661 GCA_044353285.1 Crocinitomicaceae bacterium
ATGCGCGGCTGAAGCACTTCCAAATGTGTTTCACGGTTTATTTTCTTTAACAAGTCACTTTCATTTGCAGTATGCTCGCAAACGTATTTATCCAAAAGGGGATCGATGAATTCCATTTAAATTAATTTATACAAAAGTAATATAAGTAGGAATTAACATCACTTTTTTCGCTTCACAATATGCTTCAATTTTAATAATGCAAAATTGAGTTCTATTGAAGTCTCCGTTTCATCCAGTTGTGTATCTCCTACCAAAATTTCTGAAAGTATAGTTCCCCCCTTTTTCCATCAATTCTTTATTGGTTTTCTCATTTTTATTTTCTGAAATCGATTGAATAGCTTTTGAAAACTGCCTAAATTTAGAATAAGTTTCAATGATTGCAATTGTTGTCTGAGTCGACTTTGGACTTTTTAGTATCGTTGCTAACATATACAATCCTTTATCAGTGAATGCTTTTGGTCTTACTGTTGAATGTTTGATATTTTTGAACCGGTCGAAAAATTCGACCGGTTCATGTCCTATTTCTAAAATGGAGTTAGTATTAATTTTTATTTGAGTGTACGCTTGCTTATCACCAATCCTAATCAAATTCATATCGCGAACAATTAGCTCAATTTGATATTTTTTTCATTTCCCTTTCTTTTTTTCTTGACAAAAAAAGAAACACCACGTAGTAGCAGCGAAGCTAATTATGTTTTTTAGGGAAATAGAATCATTTGATGATGAACACTCAATATTTCGGGGCTGAAGTACTTCCAAATGCATTTCTCGGTTAATTTCTTTAACAAGGCACTTTCCCGTCCTGTGTTCTTCTAGCCTTTTATAGACTCTTTAAAATCCTCCAGGTTCAACGTTGGAATTGGAATCTTAAGGGGTTCTGGTTCCGTCCCTCTCGATGAAGCTCGAACTTTCCTTTTTGGAGATTTTGCTGCTTTTGCTGCTTTTGCCGGTTTTGCTACTTTTTTAGGTTCTGCTGCTTTTGCGGCTTCTATATGAATTATTGTATCAGCAAAATTTTCTTCAGATTGTGGAATATTTATATCTTTCTTGTTTTCATACATAGCTTCACCTGAAGCAGCAATAGTAGCTTCATTAGAATTTATAAAAAATAAAATGCCAAGGGTAATAATAAATATTAAACCAAAGGCTACAAAACTTGCCAATACTATTTTTTTAGTTGAATTTGTTTTTGATGAAGAAGAGGAAGGGGGAACCATATTGTTTTCATTTAATGAAGGAGGAGCAACATGATCAATTTCACTATTGTCAATTATTGTTTTTTCACTAATTGGCACAGCAAGGACCGGTTTTTCTTCAATTACACGCTCTTTTTTTCCAAGGACACGTGCACAATTCTGATAAAGCAAATCAAAGTGGTCCTCAGGATTTCCACTCGTTGCATCAAGTGAATGAACAGAACCTAAAAACAATTCAAGTGCAGCAGATGGCAAGGTTTGATCAACTTTAAAAGGAATAAGAATTGAATTGTAATTAAAAGCGCGTTCAACTTCATTATCTACATAAATTGAATCATTGGCATTTTTACCACATAAAACAACCATAATTTCACAACTTCTAATTCCCATAATGATTGATTCGGCATATTCTCTTCCACCCTGAACATCTCTTGGGGCAATCCAACACCTAATACCCTTTTCCTCTAGGAAATGACACATGGCATAAGCCAGCTTACTATCTATACTTGAATGGCTTATAAAAACATCCTTATTTGACTCCATAATTATATTTTAGCTTTTATCTCATTGTTTTTTTGTTCTATTAACCATGTGTTAACTTCCAAAGTAAAGGTATTGAAAAGTTCATTAATTATGTTTTTTAGGGAAATAGAATCATTTGATGATGATAGTTCAACCTTTACTTTTTCGTATCTATGGACTAATTCTAGAGAGGTTTGACTATTTTTTTTCCAATCATTATAATGGATTACTCCTTCCAGGGTTGCAAAAATAGGCGGAATTAGTATCCATAAAAAAAACAAGATGTGAAGTAGATCCCCCGAAAAGGGTGTTGCAGAGGAATGCCCTGATTCGTGAAGCCAATGAGAACCCTCTAAAAAAGAAATAAATATTAAGTTTATTAAAAAGCAATATTTAAGAACATTTAGTATGATATGAATGGAATGTAAATTAGATTTGAATCTTGTAATTCTTTTATTTTGATAAATAATTTGATCGTTTGAATAACCCCAAAGTAGTCTTTTCAAATTCATATTAATTAATTCATCTTCCCTTACTTTTTTTAGCCTAAATTTCACAATTATATCTAAATAACTAATTTCTCTTTTCCACAGTTCAGCTCTTAATTCTTCCGCGTTTTTTCTCATATTTAAAAATTTAGATTTAAATTTCATGGCTTGAAATCCAAGTAAATAAAATGAGATCCCTATAAAAATGAGTTCTACAATAGAAATTAAAAATTTAATAAAAGGTGCTTTTTCTTCTACCGTTGCATTAGATATAAAATTCAAGTTAATGCTAAAACATAGGACCGCAAAAATTCCTGAAATGAGTCCTAGCTTCCATATTTGTTGATATTTTGCTTTAAATTTTATGGCTGATTGGTCTAATTCATAAAACTGATTGTATTCAATAGAAGCTGAATCTATTGGAACGTCTTCGTTAGATACTCTTTTTGCTTTTATCCAATGAAGGTCTTTTTCTTTTAAAATAGCATAATCAACGTGGTCTTTGGTGCCTCCTAATCCTTTTCCGATTTCACCATCCCAAACAGCGAGAATTGCATCGCATTCTTCTATTTTACTTCTCCCTACAGATTGGTATGCTAGGTCACGCTCAATATCATCTGATGATTTCAAATCACCATGTACGATATACGCGTGTTTTGCTATTATAGAACGGAATAAAATAAGAGATTCGCTATCAAAGTCTTTTTCATACTCATTAATTTGAAATGGTAAAACAAGTTGAATTTTGCACTTTTTATTTATAGCTTCTTGTATGAATATGGTATCTGCACCACATGCTAAATTGGATATACATTCTATCTGCCCGTGGATTGAAATAAAATAATCTAAAGAAGCGCGGATATTTTCTCTAACCTGATTTTCATTTTCTAAGAACCTATGACCTAAACCAAAAACTTTATACATGCTTTTTTAATAATTCTTTAATATATTAAGCTATTGCTACTGCTTTTTAGCTTTTATTTAGTAAAGTTCTTAAAATTACAATTTATTTAATTATTCACCTATAAACCTTTACTTTAAGATGGTCTAGGTGTTAAAATGAATTTTCTAAAAATTAATAAATTAAGTACCACGTGCGAAGTTATATATTAATTATTGCTCATCTCGACTCCGCTCGATTAGCTGCTATTGAAGTGGATCGAGCGGCTTGTGCTGAGCCTGGACTCCCCAGAGCCTGTCGAAGGGCCGAAGTAAGCCGAGAGACACGGAGTAGTGAGAGCCCTGGATTTCTGAAATAGTATTGTGGTATATTTTAAAATCGATCAAAAAAAGCATTAATAACTATCCTTTATCTGATATAATAATCGTAGTTCTCGAATTACACGAAATTTTCTAACTTTGTAAGAATTAGTAAAAAGCAATGACGGTTTCTGAAATAAGGCAGCAATTTTTTGATTTTTTTGAAAGCAAAGGACATAAAATTGTTCCATCAGCGCCCATGGTTGTGAAAAATGATCCAACCTTAATGTTTACCAATGCAGGAATGAATCAATTCAAGGATTTTTTCTTGGGGTATCAAGTGGCCACTGAAAAACGTATAGCTAATTCACAAAAATGTTTGCGCGTATCCGGAAAGCACAATGACCTAGAAGAAGTGGGTGTTGATACCTACCATCATACCATGTTTGAGATGTTGGGAAATTGGTCGTTTGGAGATTATTTCAAAGAAGAGGCGATTTCTTGGGCTTGGGAATTATTAACGGAAGTGTATAAAATTCCAAAAGATCAACTATATGTTACCGTTTTCGAAGGTGATGCCTCAGATAATGTGCCGCGCGATGACGAAAGTTATTCTATTTGGAAAAAATTCATTGCGGAAGATCGAATTATTTTGGCTTCTAAAAAAGATAATTTTTGGGAAATGGGCGATACAGGACCTTGTGGTCCGTGTACTGAAATTCACGTGGATTTGCGTGATGAAGCCGATAAAAAGAAAATACCTGGTCGCGATTTAGTAAATAACGACCATCCACAAGTGATTGAAATTTGGAACAATGTTTTCATGCAATTCAATCGAAAAGCTGATAGTTCCTTGGAAAATCTTCCTTCCACACACGTTGATACCGGCATGGGATTGGAGCGCTTAGCGATGGCACTTCAAGGAAAACAATCCAACTACGATACTGATTTATTTCAAACCTTGATTCAACACATGGTTAAGGTTTCTGGGATTTCCTATGGAAAATCGGAAGAAACCGACATTGCCCTGCGTGTGATTGCAGACCACGTGCGAACCATCGCTTTTTCAATTGCCGACGGACAACTACCAGCCAACAATGGTGCTGGGTATGTTATCCGGAGAATTTTGCGAAGAGCAGTGCGTTACGGCTACCAAACATTGGGATTGAAAGAATCTTTTTTAAGTGACTTATCGCTCGTATTATGCGAATTAATGGGAGATCCTTACCAAGAATTGATCGCGCAAAAAGACATCATTTCAAAAGTAATTCGCGAAGAAGAAAATAGTTTTTTTAGAACGTTAGAGCTCGGAATTAAAAGAATGGAGCTACTCATGAACGAATGTAAAGCACAAAACCAACCGATAATTGCTGGGAATGCCGTTTTTGAATTGTACGACACCTATGGTTTTCCCGTCGATTTAACCTCGTTAATTGCACGAGAAAATGGCCTGTCGATCGATGAGCAAGCATTTGACAAAGAACTTCAAATACAAAAAGATAGATCGCGTGCAGCAACAGCCGTTGAAACGGCCGATTGGGTTCAGGTAAATCCCGACGAAACAACGGAATTTATTGGTTATGACCACACAAGTGCTGAAGTCCGAATTATTAAGTATAGGAAAGTTTCTCAAAAGCAAAAAGACTTTTTTCAATTGGTATTGAATCAAACTCCGTTCTATCCGGAAGGAGGCGGTCAAGTGGGCGATAAAGGAATACTTCGGAATGACACTTCCACCATTTCCATCTTTGATACGAAAAAAGAAAATAATTTAATTATCCATTTAACGGAAAAAATTCCTGTTGACTTGAGTGGCGTATTTACAGCTCAGATTGATGTGGATAAACGCCAACTAAGTGCTGATAATCATTCCGCTACGCACTTATTACATCACGCTTTACGTTCCGTACTAGGGAATCATGTGGAGCAAAAGGGTTCACTTGTTAATCCTGATTATTTGCGCTTTGACTTCTCCCATTTTGCCAAAATTACAGACGAGGAATTAGCTTTAATTGAAGCAATGGTTATTAAAGAAATTCATTCAAATATCCCCTTGGAAGAACGTCGTGCTGTACCCATTGAGGAAGCAAAAAAGTTGGGTGCAATGGCATTGTTTGGCGAAAAATATGGCGATGCCGTACGCGTGATAAAGTTTGGAGATTCAGTAGAATTGTGTGGTGGAATACATGTTCCATCAACAGGAAAAATTGGCATCTTCAAAATAACTTCCGAGGCAGCAGTAGCAGCAGGTATTC
>JBILCD010000163.1:0-5637 GCA_044353285.1 Crocinitomicaceae bacterium
TCTCGTCTTAAAATAGTTGAGAAAAGGTATTTGGAGTCATAAGCGTATTCCAAGCGCATAAAGGAAGAAATCAAACGCTCTTTGAATTCCCACGAACCAACATTATTTAAAAAACCACCTTGTGCCGTATTAGCTGAAATATCAGCATAATCTAAAGAGTTATTCGGAATGCCGAAGCCAGTTCCATTAAGTGATTCGCCTTTCCGTTGAAAAATAGAAATTCCTGCAGTTCCCTTAAAAGTATGGAGCTCTTGGAACGTTTTTTCATAATTTAAGAAACTTTCATAGCTTAAATCCAAATAGCTTGATCGTTCTTCGTAAACCGCTGCGCCACGCTCAATAAAGACGCTATCTGCAATCTCAACCGTTGGCGATTCTAGCGCTTCATTAATCGCTGTATTGGCATATTTTCCGTCACCATACCAAACCAAGGGTGAGAATACTTTTGAATTAATAATGGAATAATTATAATTGAATCGATTGGTGAAAGAAAGGTTTTCATTAATAGCATAAACAAACTCTTCTTTCCCAACGAATTTTGTAGCAGTTCCCCAGTTGTATTGATTTTTAATTTGTGCAATTGGGTTAATAATGTCGCTCACTTCTTCAAGATAAGAAAATTGACCATTAGGGGTATAAACCGGCTCGTTTGGAAAAGCATTTATAGTATTGTACAAAACCGAACCAATTCCATTTTCAGGCAATGTATTCCTTGAATCATTGGAGAAAAGAAGAACCGAATTTAATTTTAGCTTTGCCGACATATCGGTACTAAAATTAAGTCGAGCATTATATCTAGAAAAATGTGATTTAGAACCACCAACGATTCCATCTTGAGTAAAATAGCCTAAACCAATAGAATACTTGGTGTTTAATGTCCCACCGCTTAAACTTAAATTATGACTTTGAACAGGTGAGGTAGTAAATACAGAATCTTGCCATGGCGTGCCAATTCCAATATTTGTATTGGCAAAAGGCATTGCTTGTCCGCCCATTGCGAACATTTCATTTTTTATTACCGCATATTCTTGGGCGGTCAGTAAATCAAGCTTTCGAGCGGTTTGTTGAATCCCGTAATACGCATTGTATTCAAATTTTGGCTTGGAATTCATGCTGCCATTTTTCGTTTCAACGATAATAACGCCATTTGCGGCGCGTACACCATAGATTCCTGCAGTCGCATCTTTCAATACATTCACCGACTTTATGTCCGATGGATTTAAAGCATTTAAGCCCTCAGAGTCATAAACAATTCCATCAACCAAGATCAAAGGATCATTGTCGCCGAAAGTAGAGATTCCGCGTATTCTAATATTTGCAGAACCACCGGGCGAACCAGAGTTTGTAGAAACATTTACTCCTGCAACTTGACCTTGCAAGGCTTGGTCAACTCGCGATATATTTAGTTTTTCAATGTTCTCTCCCCCTACTTTTGTGCTGGCTCCTGTTAACTCTTTACTTTTAGCAGAACCATAACCAACCACAACCACTTCCTCAACTTCTTTGGTAATGAAATTAGACATAATCACATCGACAATCTTTCTTCCATTAACCGGTATTTCCGTTTTTGCATAACCCGAAAACGAAAAAATTAAAATTGCCTTGCTTGTATCGATTAGTGTAATACTATAATTACCCTTAAGATCGGTTACCACGCCATTTTTTTGTCCCTTCTCAACAACTGTAACAAAAGGAATTTGCTCATTTTGCTCATTTAGAACTACACCGGAAACCGTAGTGCTTTGAGAAAAAGCATAGATTTCAGAGAGCAACAAGGTAAGCGTCAGTAGTATATGTTTAATCATACGATAAAGTTTAGTTAGCAAATATACTAAAAATTTAATTATAGTAAAAAGGACAATAAGTTTTAATTAAAAGGCAAATATGCCTACATTTTAAACTGATAATCAATGGTTTCGACCTTGGTTTTATAGTCTTCTTTAGCAAAGGAAAATAGTTTTGCTGGTCGGTGCTTTACCATTTTTTGTTTCTCATCATGCGCTAGAAGCGGAACATGCTTTATTTTTTTTCTAAAATTCGCTTTATCCAATGGCTGATTATACGCATATTCATAGAGTTGCTGAAATTCGTTTAAGGTAAACCGATCCGGCAACATATCAAAACAGATGGGTTCCACGCGCAATTTTTGCTTAAGAAGTTCAATTGTTGTGGCCATAATCAAGTTGTGATCAAATGCCAAAACTGGAATATCATGAATGGGAACCCAAGAAATTTCATCTGCCCATGAAGATGCTTTTGCATTAAAATCCTCAATTCGAACCATTGCAAAGTAAGAAACGGTGACAACTCGGCCTTGAGGGTGGCGCTTAGGGTGGCCAAATGATTGTGCCTGATGTAAACCAACATCGGATAAACCGGTGAGGTCTTTTAAAATCCTATTCGCAGCTTCGTCAAGATCCTCATCAGGATATACCAAGTCTCCAGGTATAGCCCAAAAATTATTATACGGTTCCATTGCCCGTTTTATTAGTAACGCTTTTATCTGTCCTTGAGAATAACCAAATAACATACAATCAACAGAAAAAGCGGAGGTAAAAAAATCGCTAAAATTTATTCGGTACATAAACTCCCTTTTTAATTATTTGCTTAATGTGAGCCCT
This sequence comes from Crocinitomicaceae bacterium, assembly GCA_044353285.1. GTDB lineage: Bacteria > Bacteroidota > Bacteroidia > Flavobacteriales_D > Crocinitomicaceae > UBA952. The sequence continues at coordinate 2,622 of JBILCD010000163.1, forward strand.
CCTTAGTAGAAAAGTCTGTAATCCCTTGGCTTGCTAACTTTTTACTTACGCTCCAAGCAAAGAAAAATAAATACATAAAACATAGCACTCCTACCCAATAGGAATGTTGAATGCCCAATAAGTCGTTACTAGCAAGCGCGCCTTGTGCAGTAGAAATAAATCCGCCTCCCATAATCATCATAATCAATAAGCTAGATGCGGTATTTGTTTTATCGCCGAGACCTGAAATTCCAAGTGTGAATATACAAGGCCATAAGGTGCTACAAAATAAACCAACTGAAATGAAAGCAAAGACACTTATTATTCCCGAAGAAAAAATACCAACCACTAAAGCTAAAATACCCAAGGTGGAATAAATCATAATTTGATTAACTGGATTTCCTTTGCTTAATTTATCCGCGATAATTAATAAAACAACAAGGCTAAGATAAGGATAGAATTGCGCCATCGAATTACCCGCAATCCAGTTTACGAAAAGAAAAATTCCAAATGCAGCAAAAGGTAATACAAGCCCTAGTATTGATTTGATTTGATTTGAAAAATTAAAGGCTCCTGCAGCAGAAGTCCAACGTCCAATCATTAAACTTGCCCAAAACAATGATACAAAAGGAGCTACAGCACTTTCCTCCGTTCCCAATTTCTGTTTCATGAATTCTGGTAGATTGCTCGCAGTAGCAACCTCAACACCCACATAAACAAAAATAGCAATCATCCCTAATACAACTTGAGGATATTTTAAGGTGGCCATAATATTTCCTCCTTTAATCTCAGAATCTTCTGTCATCCTATCGGGAACAGATGAGAATTTGAAAAAGATTGCGGCAATTACAAATGCAAGGCCAAGATAGAGATAAGGTGTTTGAACGGCTTGTAAGTTAAGTGTTGTTTCCCCGGAAGACAAGCCTCCAAAAATCGCGAAAGAAACAATTACAGGGCCAATAGTCGTTCCGACATTATTAATTCCTCCCGCCAAACTCAGTCGCATATTCCCTTTTGCAGGGTCTCCCATTTTTATTGCCAAAGGATTTGCTGCAATTTGTTGTAAAGAAAATCCTAGTCCTACTGTAAATAGCCCTGAAATTAACAAGGGAAAAGAGGCGTTATTTGAAGCAGGTATGAAGAGTAAAGTCCCTAAAGCTGATATAATTAATCCCAAAGCCAAGCCGTTTCTATAACCGATAACATTTAAAATATCTCTTTTTATCAAAGAAGAAATTCCAAAATATAGCAATGACCCCACAGTGTAGGCAATATAAAAGGCTAAAGAAATCAATTGAGATTCAAATTGACTTAAGCTTAGTGCCTTTTTAAATACTGGAATTAGTATGTCATTACTAGCTGCAACGAAGCCCCAAAAGAAAAATATGGTAATGAGCGTACCAAAAGCGCCGAAATTTGTTTTTTTCACCTTATTAATTTTAAATAATTGTCGAAAATACAATAATTAAAATTGCTCCGCTCTTTTTAAAAATAAATTTTGATGAAAAACTGCTTTTCAACACTAACTATAAGCAGTCAAAAACTAGTATAGGAAAAGGTAAGATTAACCCGCTTGGATAAATGACGAATTAGACGAATGCGCAATGCTAACTAGTTTCTCGATGGTTTTTATAATGGCAGCTACATCAAATCCACATTCATCCCACAATTCTTCTTGAGTACCATGATGAATATATTCATCTGGAATGCCAAGTCGCACCACTTCTGATTGATACTTTTGGTCGACCATAAATTCAATGATTGCTGAGCCGAAACCGCCCATGATACAGCCATCTTCTATAGTTATGATTTTTTTAAACTTACTGAAAATCTCATGTAACAACATTTCATCCAAAGGCTTTACAAAGCGCATGTCGTAATGAGCTATAGAAATACCAGAATCGCTCATTTTAGCTATTGCTTCTTGAGCAAAATTTCCTGGGTGCCCAATAGAAAGTATGGCAATGTCTTCACCATTTGTAATTTTTCTACCTTTTCCAGTTTTAATTTCTTTGAAGGGCGTTTTCCAATCCAACATCACACCATTTCCTCTAGGATAGCGAATAGTGAATGGGCCTTTATCCTCTAGTTGAGCAGAGAACATTAAATTTCTTAATTCCTCCTCGTTCATTGGGGCCGAAACTACCATGTTTGGAATACAACGCATATAAGCCAAATCATAAGCCCCATGATGAGTTGCTCCATCTGCTCCTACTAAACCACCTCGGTCTAAGCAAAAAATAACATTAAGATTTTGAAGTGCAACATCATGAATTACCTGGTCATAGGCCCGTTGCATGAATGATGAATAGATATTGCAAAAAGGAACAAGCCCTTGAGTTGCCATTCCAGCACTAAATGTTACAGCGTGCTGTTCCGCAATACCAACATCAAAACTTCTTTCTGGCATGGCTTTCATCATAATATTTAATGACGAACCAGAAGGCATGGCGGGCGTTACGCCAACTATTTTTTTATTTTTTTCAGCCAGTTCAACAATCGTATGGCCGAAAACATCCTGATATTTAGGCGCTTGTGGTGACTTTGGAATTATTTTAACAATTTCACCTGTTTCTTTATTAAATATTCCAGGTGCGTGCCATTTAGTTGGATCACCTTCTTCCGAAAACTTATATCCCGCACCTTTTCTAGTTATACAATGTAATATTTTTGGGCCTGGGATATCTTTTAAGTCTTCGAGAACTTTAACTAAACTCGTTACATCATGGCCATCAACTGGTCCAAAATACCGAAAATTTAAGGCTTCAAATAAATTGCTTTGTTTTAAAAGACTCCCTTTTAAGGCATTAGAAACTTTAGAAGCAATAGATTGCGCATCGGGGCCAAAAGCTGAAATTTTACCTAATAATTTCCATACCTCATCTTTAACTTTATTGTAAGTATGAGATGTAGTAATATCGGTTAGGTATTCCTTTAATGCGCCAACATTCGGGTCAATCGACATGCAATTGTCATTCAATATCACTAATAAATTTGCGTCTTTTTCAAAACCCGCATGATTCATTCCTTCAAATGC
>JBILCD010000164.1:0-5631 GCA_044353285.1 Crocinitomicaceae bacterium
AGGTCCGCTTGCGTTTGGAAATTGCAACTTCATTCTTTCCGCTACAGAATCTTTAATATGTATGCCGGGAACAGCTAAAAATTCAGCTGGTTTATTGATTACTAAAAGGTATTCGTCTTGATAAATAATCTCAAGTGTTTTTCCATCTGCCGGGTTCTGCAGCATTGGATTTTCAGTCACTTCAATTCCTTCGAGCATATGGGCTAAAATAGGGCCGCATTTACCGCGACAAGCGGGATAATATTGCCCATGAACCCGTATTTCTGATTTTGGTGATTGACCCCACCAGAATTCTGCTATTGTGATGGGGTGCAGACCGTGCAGAAATGCATATTGAAGTAACTTTGGAGCAGCACATTCTCCTGCAGCAGATGGTGGTTTTTGGGTATAGGTATCAGAAAATATTTCCCCAATATTTTTTTGTTTTCCAAGATTATTGAGAAAGATATAATTGTCAAATAATTGTTGTTGCAATTCGGAAGATTGATTTTTTCTGTCGAGCTTTAAAGAATTAATTTCATTCAACATGGGAGCAATTTCGATTTCTAATTTGTCCTGCTGAAGCTTCCAGTGAGTCCGTTGATTTTTATAATAAGATTGTTCTGCAATACTTTCTTTTCTTAAAGATTCTAATCTGGCATTCTGATCGATTTCCTCTTCCTGAATTAAGTTTTGTCGTATCGTTTTTCGTGCCGCTTTCGCGATGCTTATTTTATTTCTTATGTCAGTTAAAACTTCATGCGAATCGCTTAATTGTTGCTCTTGTTGCTTTAAAAGTGATACATAAGTAGCATTCTTTTCTAGTAACTTAATTTTTCGATTGAATTCATTTAACTGTTCAATTTCCTTTAAGAAAAACCCATCTTCTTCAAGCATGTCAAAAACTGGAGGAACGAAGTTAGGGTGATGATTTTTCCCTGCTAGTTTTCCTGAAAAAGCCATAAGGTACCCAATCTTTCCATCTGTATTTTTAACGACCAATACGCCAAACATTTTCCCGATAATTAGTCCGTCCTTATCTCGATCTAGTCCAAAATTATGCGATAATCCGTCTTCTTTTCTCAATAACTCCTGCAATTCTTCTGCTGCAATCTGAGCAAGTTTACTTGGAGTATAATAAAATGGATAATCAAAGGGCTGGTCTGTTGGTAAACCTTTAATAGAAGATTTAAATTCGTTAAAACAAGCTGGAGTAGGGGAATTCAAGTTCTTCTAAATAAGTTGCGTTTGACGTGCAAAGGTATACTTTTTAGAAATCTAAGCGAGGTATATAAAGGTATCTTATTGTTCAATAAATTCAATCCTATCGGAGCATAAATTTATCTTCCGATGTCGGTATAATTTACCAACAGCCTGCTTAAAGGTTTTTTTACTCATTCCTAATTGTTCTCTAATATCCTCAGGATTTGAACGGTCAGTAAGAAACAACACTTTTTCTTTTCTTAATTTTTCAAGTAAATCTTCCGATGCCATGTCGTATTTCTCAAAGGTAGTGGGCTCAAAACGCACATCTAATTTACCATCCTCGCGAACTTTTGTCACATAGCCCTTTGATCGCTCGCCTCTTTCTAGGGGTTTATTGAAATCTTGGATATAGATTAGGCCGGAGTATTTATTATTTACAATGACATTGATCCCCAATTCTGTTTGTTCGCAAATTAAAAGATCAACCTCTTGCCCTGTCAACTCTTCATCACAAAACTCAAAGCTCTTTTTCACCTTCATGCTACCGAAAAGTCGGTCTGTTTCATGGTCATATTTTAAAACAAACAAGTATTTTTCATCGATAAACAACTTATAAATTTGCTCACGAAACGGAACAAAAAGATCTTTATCTAAACCCCAATCGGCAAAGGCGCCGAAAGGATTTATTTCAGCGATTCTTAGGTAGGCAAATCCGCCAAGTAGTAGGTGAGGGGTTTCAGTAGTGGCTACGATTCTATTTTCAGAATCCTTCATGATGAATACAGAAACTTCGCTATCAACTTGCATGGCATCGCTTAGGTATTTTTTTGGTAACAAGACCTCGTTACCTTGAATGTCTTCTAAAAACGCACCAACTAGCGTTAATCGATTGATTGTTAATTTATTAAATACGCCTAGTTGCATTTATGGTTTATTTTTTCTACGTTTCTTTTTTTTGTATTTACCCGTTGTAATTGACAAATTATTTGGATCTCTACGATCGCGTCTAAGGTGTTTTTTTTTCGGTTTATCAGTATTATTATCTTCATTTAAGGTGTTTACTTCGGGCACTCTAGCAACATGACCGATATCGTTTTTTCGATTAGGGTCGGCGGGATTAATCCATCCGTCTTTCCCCTTTTTTTTCTTAATTTCCCCTGTCTTCTCGTTTACAACGAAGTTGGTTTGATTTTTATTCACTTCCTCATCATTAAGGGTGATTACATCTTCATTGAGGACCCAACTTTCGTTTTCCCATAGAAAGGCATCATAGGAAAAATCGGGAACGTAAAACGAGTACACTCCTGCTAAAGTTGGTGATTCTGGCGATAGATGATCAAAAACGATACGCCCGTATTTATCTTCGTATTTCAACGACATGGATGATTTATCCGAGTATTCAAAAACAACCCGTTTGAGCACTTCTTTTTTCTTAATAAATACGGGACTTCCAAATTTCACATTGTTACCAGAAAACGTTAGTACATCAATAATTTTAAAATTACTTCCAGTTGTTCCTCCGTCCCAACCGAGCAGTGTATACTCTATTTTGCCATTATATTCAATTGGAATTATTTTATAATAAAGTGCTCCATACCAATTTTTTGCATCGATTACTCCCGTTGGTTTGACAGTGTAGGGATCTACTTTATCAATAAGTTCAGTTATTTTCAATTCTTCTTTATCTTCATCCCATCTCATGACAAATCCGCAATATGAATAAGACATATCTGAATATTCTAGATTCCAATTAATAATTCGAACTAATTTATCAGGGCTATCTAGTAGCGCAATGGTCTTTAATTTAGAAATAGGATAAGTAAAAGCACCTTCTAATTTTAGAAAACTTAACATTTCATTTTTAAAGTCAAGATTTAAGGTTTCAATATCATCATCATTCTTTGCAGCGCGTAAAGCTTCTAGCTTTGTGTTCAAGAGCAATTCTCTTTCCGCTAAATCTACTTGAGAGAATCCCAAATGAATAGTTGATAATAGAAAGGAAATAATCAGGTATTTTTTCATGACCAAGGAAACGAATTATATAAGTATAGGTTACGTCTACAACGCTTTTAAATCAGCAATAGTTTGAGCAGGATTAGCCGAATTAAAAACAAAATTTCCTGCAACAAGCGCATTTGCTCCTGCATCAGCTAACTGTTTTCCTGTTAAAAGATTAACACCACCATCAACTTCAATAATTACATTTGACTGAGTGCTATCAATTAATTCTTTTAATTTTTTCACTTTATTTATGGTGGCAGGGATAAATGATTGCCCTCCAAAACCAGGGTTTACCGACATCAAGAGGACCAAGTCGAGCATGGGGATAATTTCTTCTAAAACACTAACTGGCGTATGTGGATTCAATGCCACTCCGGCTTTCATTCCCAATTCTTTTATTTTTGCAATTGTGCGATGTAAATGCGTACATGCTTCATAATGTACGGTTAGGTAATCTGCCCCTGATTTTTTGAAAGCTTCAAGGTATTGATCAGGGTTGGCAATCATCAGGTGAACATCCAATATTTTAGCACTTGATTTTCGAATTGCCTCGAGTACTGGAAAGCCAAAGGATATATTGGGAACAAAAACTCCATCCATGATGTCAATATGCAGCCAATCTGCTTGCGATGCATCTAACATTTTTGTATCGCGCTCAATATTTCCAAAATCACACGATAAAACGGAAGGAGAAATAATCATTAGGGTAATTTTTAAACAAAACTAATTTTTATTTACTTGATTTGACGCCATAGCATCGAAATTATTTATGAAATCATTTGATTGAACAAGTTTACGGCTTATTATTACAGTAATAAGTAGATGATAAATTTATAATTTTGATTTCTTTGTTTCGATTTTTATTTCCTTAATTTTGATTTTTACTAACACATAATAGATTTGAATACAATTCTTCTTTTAATTATTGGCTTGAATGTTCTGATATCATATAGATCTTTTGATAATCAATTAATGGAGAAACTCCTTTTTTCTCCCTATTTGATTAAATATAATAATCAATGGTATCGCTTATTTACGCATAGTTGGATTCATGCAGATTGGCAACATTTGATTTTTAATATGGCATCATTATATTTTCTAGGAGATTTGATTTTAAACAACTGGCTGGATCTATATGGCGACATAAAAGGTACGGGCTTATTTTTGTTTTTATATATTGCTGGTGGCGTAGCAGCTACGATTTTCCCATATTTAAAAAATAAAGATAACTCATACTACCGGGCCTTGGGAGCATCAGGTGCGGTGTCAGCTGTCATCTTTGCGGCAATATTATGGAATCCAACCATGAAGTTGGGCATACTGTTTATTCCATTTCCAATTCCGGCCTATATTTTTGGACCATTATATTTATTAATTGAGTATTTTGCTATGAGAAATATAAAGACAGGCGTAGCCCATGATGCTCATCTTGGCGGTGCATTATTCGGTATTTTATTTGTTTTATTTTTAAATTTGGATAAAGGAAAGGATTTTGTTCATTTATTTTTCTGACTATGATTTTGTACGTAAATAATAATGGTGTCCTTTTGCCTAATGATGCACCTACCATTCATGCTGGAAATCGCGGTCATTTGTATGGCGATGGAGTATTTGAAAGTATTAGAATTTTATCGGGAAAACCAATTAATATTGTAAACCACATAGATCGACTACTAAAAGGCGCGAATGTTTTAAAAATGGAAACGCCTGCTAATTATGATGTTAATTTTTTTCAGGAAAAAATTGTAGAGCTTATTGAAAAATCTGGAATCAAACAAGGGGGAAGGTGTCGTTTGTCAATAGATCGCGCAACCGGAGGGGCATATTTACCTGATTCAAATGACTGCACTTTTTATATTGAAGTGTATCCTTATTTAATGAACTTTTTCGAGTTAAATGCTAAAGGTTTAGAGCTTGATATATACAGAGATATTAAACTTCATAAAAACTTTCTTTCAAATTATAAAACAAAAACAGGACTTCCTTATGTCATGGCTTCCATAGCTGCAAAGGAACAAGGCTTAGATGATTTATTCCTTACTAATGAAAAGGGAAATGTAATTGAATCGGGGAGTTGCAACGTTTTTATTGTTAGTAATGGTGTATTGTATACTTCAGGTCTAGATGAAGGGTGTATTGCAGGAACAATGCGAATGCAAGTAATAAATTTAGCGATCAAACACAATATAAAAATTTATGAATGTTCTATTTTACCTCAAAATTTATTATCAGCAGATGAAATAATTTTCACGAACGCTATTCGAGGAATAAATTGGGTGGCAGGCTACCGCACCAAACGTTATCAAAATAATATGTCACGAAGATTAGTTGTCTTGTTAAATTCTTATTGGGAAAATGAATTAGGTCTTTGATTACCATTCATAAGCGCCATCTTGCAGCCAAGTTCCTTGGGCGCGCATAGTTTGCTCTATTACATCACGAACG
>JBILCD010000165.1:0-5629 GCA_044353285.1 Crocinitomicaceae bacterium
TCTCCCCAAAAGGCAATTCTTGAGCCAAATCAAAAAAGAGGTGTTAAATTGAATTTATGGATCTATTATGATTCAATTTTTATAATTTTATATCAAATTTTGATAATGAAAACATTAATATCTTGGGTTGCCCAAAATAATGACTTTGAGAACGGGGAAGTCTTGGCCAGCGGGCCCACTCCTAATTTTCATAAATATTTCTTCAAAGGGGATCGCCATTTTATTCTTTCCACCCGAAAAGGAGACGATACACGAACGGAGCTGTTAGTCAATTATTTAAGGCGGAATTACCCGGAGCGAATCATTGAATCCGTTTATTTGGATATTCACGATCCCATAAATCACCGAGAAATCCAATCCAAAGTCACGCCGTTTTTAGCGAGTTTGAAAGATGATCAAATTGCTCTTTTTGTTTCTCCAGGCACACCGGCCATGCAAGTGGTTTGGTATTTAAGTCATATGAGCATGAACTTGAATACAACGCTATATCAAACTAGAGAAGCAAAACATACCGCACTAAAAGACAAACCGGAAATTATTAAAATTGACTTTGCAAAATCATCTTTGCCAGTTACCGCGCTATATCATCAAGAGGAAATAAAACGCATTGGACCGAATGAAGACTATAAAATTACGCCAGCCATAGAAAACGTCTATAGCAATGCTGAAAAAGTGGCGCAAACAGATGACGTCACTGTACTCATTCTCGGAGAAAGTGGTACAGGCAAAGAAAACTTGGCGAAATACATTCACAAAAATTCCATTAGAAAAGAAAAGCCATATATAACGGTTAATTGTTCGGCCTTTAATGATCAGTTATTAGAATCGCGCTTGTTTGGCTACAAAAAAGGAGCGTTTACTGGAGCGGATAAAGATACGATTGGTTTATTTGAGATGGCCGATGAAGGAACCATATTCTTGGATGAAATAGGGGACATTTCTCCCTACATGCAGCAATCCTTACTTCGTGTGTTACAAGAAAAAGAAATAATGCCACTCGGGGGAAAACCAAAAAAAGTAGATGTCAGAATAATTGCGGCCACCAACCAAAACCTAGTTAAACTTTGCGAGGAAAAACAATTTCGTTGGGATCTTTACTACCGTTTATCGGTGGTAGAATTGGATGTGCCTACGCTCATGCAACGAGGCAAGGCAGATTTAAAAACAATGATCGACTTCTTTCTAACGCAAAAGAAAAAGCAACTTAAAAAAACTAAAAAGTTAGTTTTGGACAAGGAGGCCCTAGAAATATTGCAGAATTACACCTATCCTGGCAACATTAGGGAGCTTGAAAACATTATTTCTCGCCTTTATGTGTTTAATGATGAAACAGTATCTGCGGAAGTTTTACCAAAGCGATTAAGTCAAGAACCGGTAAACAAGCCCATGAATTGGGATTTCGTGGAAAAAGAACACATCGAAAAGGTGCTAAAACATTTCAATGGAAATAAACGCCAAACTGCTTTGGCAATTGGTTGGGCGATCAACACGCTCAACGCGAAGATAGAAAAGTATGGATTAGAATCATAAATTTGCATTTATGAATCTTTTGACAATTTATTTGGATTTTGACGGGACAGTTGTCGAACATGCCTACCCCGAAATTGGTGCACTCAATCCACGAAGTTTTTCCGTTATCCGCCAATTACAAAATGCTGGGCACCGAATTATTCTGAATACCTACCGAGCAGATCTTGCAGACGGTTCACTTCAGGCAGCACAGGATTTCTTAAACGACATAAACAACGAACTATTACCGATCACAGAATGCACGGAACTTAAGATTCAACCCCCTGCATGGAATTGGGAAAAAACCCTTGAAGAAGGAATTCTGTATATCGATGATGTTTGCGATGGCACACCAATGATTCCAAATATTGCCCTACCCTTTGGATTGATGGTAGATTGGAAAACCTTAGAAGAATGGTTCACTGATCAAGGAATTATTTAGCTTTTAGAAAACTCTCAAAGAATCTACTATAAATCGCATCCTCTTTACCACGCACTTGACCTATAAAATTAATATAGCCTTTTAGCTTAAAAAGAAACGCGTCACAATTCTTGTCTGAAACGCATTCTATTGAATCATAATGTTTTTGTGTGGCTGCTTTTATTCCGTTAAGTCGCAGATCAAACAACATAGCACGAACTTTTTTAATCAACTTCCGGTCTACATTCACCTTTTCATTAACCACCAAGCCTGTCACCGTTTGCTTTTTATTATTCGCCCGTTTTCGTAGCTTTTTTTCATTTACTCGAAAATCATGCTGCGAAATGATCAAACGAATGCTACTAATTACCTCTGGGGTAAAAGGTTGGTCACATGAAAAGCTTAAGTCATCCGCATACCTCGTATAGTTTATTTCCCTTTCTTCACACCAGGCCATTAATTGCTTGTCAAGTGGCAGACAAACCAAATTGGATAACACCGGAGAAGTGGGAGCGCCTTGTGGTAAATGTCCGTTAATAGTAGTTAGTAAAGTTATTGCATTCGCCATGTTTTCCGTAAATTGAAAAATGTCACCTTTAAACAAATCCCGGATTCTTTTTGCTTTAATAGAAGGAAAAAAGTTCTCTAAATCAAGATTCAAGACCTGTTTTTTTCCAATGTGAGGCAAGGCATTTTCGACGATATTCGCTGCTTTTTTCTGATCTCGGGGATGAACTGTAAATCCATGGGTGCAGGTGGGTTGGATCCCTAAATAAATTCCTTGTAGACTCCGATTTATTTTTTTTTGAATCCGTTTCAACAATTGGTTAGGCGCATCTATTTGGCGATTTCCACCGCTCTTTTTAGGAATGAAATAATGACGATAACTTGGCTTAGCAATTAGATCTTGAAGGGCATAAAAATCAACTTTTATGTAGGAGCAAAGGTCATTTGGGCGTTGTAAGCCCAGAAAAGAATGGGCAGCTTGCTCATAATCTTTTATGAATCGCCCTTTTCCCTGCCTATTTTTATAAAACCCGCGAGGTTTTCGCTTCCTTTTTTCAGTTTGATTTTCAATTTGATTCGTTAAGGTCATTTTATTCTTCGTTACTGTTAAAAAAGAGCCCTTACCATTTATCTTTAAAACGATATGCATGCGTGTGGAACGCAGTGGAACGAGCATGCTTAGCGAAGCTCCATTCTGCCTCCCACTTTATTATGGGTTGCAGGTGCACAACCTCAGGTCGTTATCAATTCGACTCATAAATTTTAGGTAAGGGCTCAAAATTTTTATCTTAAAAAGGCACATCTTCTTCACTTTCACCCTCTATTTCATCCAATCGATCTTTAGGCAATGAAAAATATTCAGGTTCAAAGGATTCAAAGGAGGTAAATTGCGGATCGTGTCTAAGTTTAATTGTCCTCAAAGGCCCATTTCTATTTTTTGCCAAGATCAATTCCATTAAATATTGATTACTATTCCCATCTTCATCGAGTACTATTCCATAGTATATTGGCCGATAAAGAAAGATTACTTTGTCTGCATCTTGCTCAATTGAACCACTTTCTCGCAAATCTGAGAGGATTGGCTTCCTTTCACCCCCTCTTTGTTCCACCGAACGACTTAATTGACTAGTAGCAACAACACAAATAGTTAGTTCTCGTGCAATATTTTTTAATTCCCTGCTAATGTATCCGATCTCCAATTCCCTATTATTTCTGTATCTAGTAGAATTCAATAATTGGAGGTAATCTACAAAAATCACTTTCACCCCTTTTTCTTTTACATGCTTCCTGCACATTTCTTTAAACCCAGACATGCCATTTGTATTCCTTTCATAGATAAACAATTGCAAGTTTTCAATTTCATCAGCCACCTTCATGATGGATTCCTTTTGCTGTTCGGTAATGGTTGAATTAATAATTCTATCCGCAGGAATTTTAGAAATTGCCGCCGCAATCCGTGAGGTGAGCATTAATTCAGAAAGCTCTAAGGAATAGTACAAGACAGGAATTTGCTTTGCTATATTCAAGGCCATATTTACTATTAATTGTGTTTTTCCCATGCCGGGCCGAGCTCCAATTACCACAAATTCCCCAGGAAATAAACCTCCCAGCGCCTCATCATATGAAGATATACCAGTAGGAACTTGCTTTTTAGAATTGCTCCTTAAATGATTGGCTGCATATTCTTTAAAGATGTCCGAAATCTTCTTGGAAGTATAATCATTCTGATCGATCATATCATATTCCAACAGGACTTTCCTAACTTGTTCCATTAAAACACCTTGTTCATGGTGAGGATTCTCTATTATCTTTTTTAAGTCCGTCAAGAAGTCTTTTCTCATTAGTTAAAAAATTGAATGTGTAAATACGACTTAGCATTATTCAATTTTCAAGCCAAGCTGAAAGCCCAATAAAACGGCTTAAAACAAACTTTTTAAATAGCTAAGTTTGATTTTAATGTCAATTTTTGATATTGGTTGAGTGGGATTGGGTTTGATTTTATGGGAAATGTTTGATGCTAAAAAATTGTGGGGAATTCCTACAGATGATTTTTTCGATGATAAATACTTATCCTTTCCGAAGCAGCAATATAAGCCCCCCCTTGGTAGCTTTGGCCAATAGTCAGCGGTTCAATTATCCGAAAGGATCTGAGAGGCACTGCGGTTAAACTTTACCCCATGTATTCATTATATAAATCGGAATCTCCTTCAAAAAATCCATTAAACAGGAAATCAGAATAATCATAATCGCCCTCGTCTGCATTTGATAACATTTCCAAATATTCCTCATAAGATGCCCACTTATTCTGATTGACTAAAAGATCAGCATCTGTTACAACATAGAAATTAAGTCCCAATTTACCCTCAACGTCTTTGTCTAATTGGTTAACATCCACAAACCGCACTGCATACTTTATCGCATAGGTGATGAAATCACTTTCATCAAGTAAAAACTCGGGAATGTTCTTTACACACCAATGAATATATTGAGCGTCAGTTTTCGCAACCTGCTCTAGTGTTTTTCCATCATGTTTTCCGAAGGTAAAAAGGGTTTCTGCTTTATAAATAGTCCAGTTTTTCATGTCGTTTTTAATTATGACACAAATATATGGACACATTATGCAGTGTACCTGCACAGAAAAACACTATGCTATCATTCCGAATATTGGCTCAAAGAATTTTGAATTCTAGATACTATTTTCTCTTTAAGATGAATAGGTGCTATTACTTTAACCCCTTCCCCAAAAGACAAAATCAATTGTTCTAATTCAAAGTTTGGAATTAAACTAAGTTTTACAAATAGGCCTTCTTCAACCTCATAATGTTTTTGAGTTTCATGCAGCGGTTTAGTTATAATATAAGGAGCTTGAATTTTTGTAAAAAGCAATTGCACCTCCTCCTCATTTTGATCAAATGGTTTAGAGACCCCATAGATTGATGCGAAATGGAAATCCCAGTCAGTTTCATTATCTTGATAGCTTGTATTTAACTCTTCAATACTCTTTATCCTATCTAATGCTAGGTTCCAAGTAGCTATATTATTAGCTTGATTTAATCCAAAGATAAACCAACGGTTATTATATTGTTTTAAAAAATAAGGATGAAAGTTTATTACTGTCATTTCTTGACCAAAAGGTTCGTATTCAATACTAAGAACTCTTTTATTGACTATTGCATTAAAAAGTTGAGTTAT
>JBILCD010000166.1:0-5594 GCA_044353285.1 Crocinitomicaceae bacterium
TCTATACCACATTCAAAGTTTTCATCTTTCTTTTTGGCATTCAATCGAGGCATTAAGATGTGGGTAACAAACAAAGTAAAAATAACGAAAGCAAGTGCAACCGCTGCTTGAAGCAATAATGGAATGTAATCTACATTAGAGGATTGCTCTGTCATTTTTTTAGCTTAAATTGGAACTTAACCTTCTCATTAACAATACTCTTTGAAAATAAACAAATCTTATTTTTTTTAGTTCAATTCGATTGAATAAAAAAAACTCGTACAAATTTAATTTTTCCTTGTGTTACAGCAAGGAAAATAATGATTTATTTACTGATTATTTTTAAAAGATTAAAAGAATCTGCCATAATTACTGACTTGTGAAATAAGCATTTTTCAGATTCAAGAATCTTGGCGACACCTTGGAAATCACTAAATAGTTATGAAGTGCCTAAGTTTAGCGAGTGAAAACTTTGATTAGTGCTTTGCCGCCAAATACCTTTCAGCATCTAATGCCGCCATGCATCCTGTTCCTGCAGCCGTTATAGCTTGTCTGTAGGTTTTGTCAGCAGCATCTCCAGATACAAATACACCTGCAACATTTGTTTTACTTGTTCCAGGTTGAGCATATTTTATGTAGCCAGTTTCATCTAAATCGATAAAGTCTTGAAATATTGCTGTATTAGGTTGATGTCCAATAGCGACAAAAAATCCTGTGCAAGGGATGGTCTTTTCTTCCTTACTAACAGAATTAATTACTCTAGCACCGGTCACGCCAACATCATCACCCATAACCTCCAGGGTTTCTGTATTGAATAAGATTTCAATATTTGGAGTTTTTCGAACACGTTCCGCCATAATTTTTGATGCCCTAAATTCACTTTTACGCACCAGCATGGTTACCTTCTTGCAGAGTTTTGATAAGTAGTGAGCTTCTTCACATGCTGAATCGCCTGCACCCACAATCACCGTCTCTTGACCTCGGTAGAAAAATCCATCACAAACGGCGCATGCAGAAACACCACCGCCCATTTTCAAGTATTTTTGTTCACTTTCTAAACCGATATATTTTGCTGCTGCACCTGTAGAAATAATGACTGTTTCAGCATGAATTTCTGTTCCATCATCTGCCCAACATTTATGAATTTCTGCTCCAAAATCTACTTTAGTAATAAAACCTGCTCGAACATCAGTTTCAAAACGTAAGGCTTGGTCTTTCAATTGCACCATCATTTCTGGTCCAGTTACGCCATCAGGATAACCAGGAAAATTCTCAACTTCATTCGTGGTAGTAAGTTGGCCACCCGGCTGTAGTCCTTCATATAATAATGGTTTCATGTCTGCTCTTGCGGCGTAGATTGCTGCGGTATAACCAGCAGGGCCTGAACCAATAATTAAGCATTGTACTTTTTTAATATCGCTCATTTAATTTCTTTAAGTGCAAAAATAATTGATTGCTTTATATCTCGTGCATTAAAGTTTAATTTCAATATAAAATATCCTTAGTTTTTTCTAATAATTGACTATTTTTGATTTCTAAAAAAAAATCAAATGATTAAATACACATTTTTACTTTCTGCATTATTCACTTTTTCATTCTTGTTTGGACAAGGTAAAGCTCCAGCTAATTGGTATTTAAAAGATCCTATTAAGGATAAAATTTATGGCGTTGGTGCCGAAGAGGCATACAAACTTTTAATAGGTAAAAAAGCCCAAGAAGTAATTGTTGCCGTAATTGATAGTGGAGTTGATACCGAGCATCCAGATTTAAAGGAAGTTCTTTGGGTGAATGAAGATGAGATTCCAGGAAATGGTATTGATGATGATAAGAACGGATATATTGACGATGTTCATGGCTGGTCATTTTTAGGTGGACCTGGAGGAGATATTGGTGAAGAATCATCAGAATTAAGTAGAATGTATTATGCTGATAAAGATTATTTTGCCAATGCTGATACCAATTCTTTATCTGCAGCTGAAATGACAAGATACAAGAAATTTAAGGAAATAGAGGCTATATTTTTAGCTGAAAAAGTTAGTGCGCAACGTCAAATGGAAGGAATTACCGCTCTTTCTAATTATATGGATGCGGTGAAAAAAGAAAAAGGGTCTTTTACTAAATCAACGAACAAATCGTATAAGCCAAAGAATGAGATCGAGAAGAAAATAAAATCAAGAATGAAGATTATTCTAATGGCTTACAAACCTGAATTTTTGGAAAATGAAATAGGTGCTATGGTGGCGAATAGTCAACAGAATTCTGATAAAGTTGTTAATGACAGCTTGCGTATTGCCTTAGTTGGCGATAACCCAAGCGACATGACAGAAAAGTATTATGGATGCAATAGGTACAAAGGTCCAGATGCTATGCACGGGACGCATGTATCTGGTATCATCGCTGCAAAAAGGGGTAATGGTATTGGAATAGAGGGAATTGCTGAAAATGCTAAGATTATGGTTGTCCGAGTTGTTCCGAATGGCGATGAGCGCGATAAAGACATTGCCAATGGTATTTATTATGCGGTTGATAATGGCGCAAAAGTGATTAATATGTCATTTGGCAAGTATTATTCCCCCAATCAAGAGGTCATAGATGCTGCCGTTCGTTATGCTAATGAGCACGACGTATTACTTTTGCATGCAGCAGGAAATGAATCGAAAAACAAAGATGTTCAAGATTCTTACCCGACACGGAAATTTATGAATGGTGAAATTGCAACTAACTGGATAGAGGTTGGTGCAAGCAGTTCTTCAAAGGATTCCAAAAAGTTACTTGCTGAGTTTTCTAATTATGGTGCAACTACAGTTGATCTTTTTGCTCCTGGTGTTGATCTTTATTCTACAATACCTGACGCTAATTACGGCGATGCCTCTGGAACAAGTATGGCTTGTCCTGCAGCTGCTGGTGTTGCGGCAATGATTCGAGGATATTTCCCATCTTTAACTGCAACGCAAGTTAGGGAGGTATTGATGAAAACATCTATTCTAAATGATAAAGTCATAACCATACCTGGAGGGCCAACCTCAGGTAAGATGACCGATGTTTCCATAAGTGGCGGTTTCATCAATGCCGCTAGTGCTGTACGCTTTCTTTTGCAAGAACAAAAATAAGCTAGAGCTTATAAATTTTTGAGCCTCCCGCTAATGAATGTGGGTGTTGAAGCCATGGCATAAACAAAACGATTTCTTTTTTGGAACGAAGATTATTTTCTTTAAACTCTTTGTCGTAAACGATCGTATAAATTTGATTATTCACTAAAACTGAACGGCCAAACTTTTCTTTTTTTACGTCAATCAAGGTCGTACCAAATTTTACTTGCGCGTTTTCTTTCTTAAGTGGAATGAAAGTTAGTTTCCCAGGATAACATTTCGAATAATTGGAAATTATACTTTCTATTTGCTTGGTTTTTTTATCATTTTTATCGTCGTAGATAACCACGATTTGAGATTTTATCTTTACTGCCATTACAAATTGATTATTGTTAAAAAAGATAAGATGGGAAGTATGCTGTTGCTTATATCTTCCGTACGATACCACGCCAAGGAGCACAATAAAAATACACGCTGAAAATTTCCATAATCCAATTGATCTTTTAGTAGCGATAATTAGATAGGTAAATAGCATGAGGATTGGAACTAAGTAGTAAGGAATATTGAAGCCATATTCAACAGCGCCAGGAAGGTGCTCTACCCACTGCAAAAAATGTAACATAATCCATAGCGAAAAAGATAAAATAAGGCTCGCAATTTTACCTATTATTGGAATATAGTGAAGAATAAATATGCCCATTCCAAATCCCATTGCTACCGTTGAAATCCCCATAATGCCAAGGTTTGTCAAAGCAAAGTAATTGGGGAATTGGTAAAAATAGTAGAGTGTTAATGGAATGGTCATGGCTTGAGCTGCAAAACCAATAGCAGAACCCTGCCAGAGGTAATTCATTATTTTATTCTTTGGTGTATACCATGCGGCAATTGATTGATATAAACTAAAAATGCCAAGCATCGCCAAATAGGATAATTGAAAACCGATATCGTAGATCACTAAGGGATTGATTAGTAATAAAATAAAGGCGGTGAAAAACAAGGTGTTGATTGGTGAATAATTTCCACCGGCTTCTTGTGCAAGAATTAAAACCGAAAACATAAATACGGCTCGTACTACACTTGGTGAAAAGCCTGTTAATAAGGCATAAATCCAAAGAAGTATGACAATGAAAATTACGGCATTTCGGCGACTTATAAGTTTACTAAAAAACTGAAAGAGAAAAAGTAATACTTGTGCTATTATTCCAATGTGTAATCCTGAAACGGCTAAAACATGCATTGCACCTGTAGCGCCAAAGCTCGTTCGAATTTCTTGATCCAATAACGATTTATCTCCAAGAATTAGGGCTTGAGCTATTGCTAAATTTGATCCATCCAGTTCTTTTTCAAGAATAAGACTCAAACTTTTTCTTATTTGTGCTAGCTTTTGATCCAACCAATTGGCATGATTATGCTGCAGTGGAAGGATATCGTAGTCGCTTAAAAAGCACATGTTTACGACGCCTTTAGCCTTCCAATAATTGCTTGCATTAAATTCGCCAGGATTATTGCTATTTGAAATAGTTTGCTGTTTCGCTATGCTTAGAATAATATCATTTTGATTGAGTTTTTTGGCTTTTTCGCCCTGTATATACAGTAAGATTTTTTGACCTGTAAGCTCCCAATTTTTACCATTCAGGACTAAAACGCTTCCGATAGCTTTTGCATGAATTGAATCTTTTAATTCGATTTCATTTATTCGTAAAACTGTATTTTTCTCATGGTTAATTGCGTCTGGAGGATCACTTATAAATTCATTCTTAGTTAGTGCTAATTGTACTTGACCTAATGAAAAAAAAAGGATGAAAATCACGAACAAGGGGATTGGGTTTCGCTCTTTACAGTTCCGATTCAGTGCATAAATAAAGAAAATAAACAATCCAAGGATTAGAATAAAGCCGAGTATGCCCTTATTTTCAAAACCAAACTCTTTAATCAGTATTCCGAGGGAATAAAAAGAAAATAACCACGTAAATGGCGATGAATGAAAACTAGGAGTTTTTATATTTTCTCCTAAAAACGATTTAATCATGTATGAATCTACAAACTGAAAAGACCCTTATTAAACGTTAATTTTCCTTCATGTTGTAAAAGACGAATGGTATTTTTTAAATGCTCTATGTCAAAGGGAAACTGAGCACACAATTCAAGGTAAGTTTTAGGACTATTTATGAACGATAATACCTCATTGCTCAAACTTTCTGATTGTTCATCACCATTTTTTTTAAGGCAGTTATCACAATGTCCACAGGGGCTTATTTCTTGTCCAAAATAACGGAGTAATTCGATTGATCGACAGGTATTAGATTCAATAAATTGCTGAACTTTAGTTAGTTTTTCTAAGGCATTTTCTTTTCTTTCTCCATAGATTTCAAAGGATAAGTTAAGATAATCATCAGGTAGTCTTTCACGAATAAAGGTTATTGTCGGCAAAGTGGTCTGCCAGTTTATTTCCAATATACCCTGTTTTTCCATGCTACTTAATTGATCAACTAGCTCATTCTTTGAGATTTTCAGTAGTTTACAAAT
>JBILCD010000167.1:0-5582 GCA_044353285.1 Crocinitomicaceae bacterium
AAAAAGTTAATATTTTTAATATTTATTATGGTTATAACTTATAAATATATATAAATTTAACTACATTTGTGCTTATAATCTTAAGAAATGATTCAGCGTTCCTTATACCTCAACAAGATTAAAGCATTCATCGATAAACCTTTGATTAAGGTCATAACAGGAATTCGACGATGTGGGAAATCAACTATTTTACTGCTGTTAAAAGACGAAATTATTCAAAGAGGAGTAGAGGAAAGGAATATTCTATTTATCAATTTTGAAAGTTTTAATTACGCGGAAATCAAAACAGGCGAAGATCTCTACAAACTTGTAAAACAACAAGTTCTCCTTGGTAATAAATACTATATTTTATTAGATGAAATTCAAGTGGTAGTAGGATGGGAAAAAGCCATTAATGCTTTTATGCTTGATTTTGATGTGGATATTTATATTACAGGTTCGAATTCTCATTTATTATCCTCCGAACTTGCTACATTTTTGGCCGGAAGGTATGTTGAATTTCAAATTCAGACACTTACTTTTAGGGAATGTATTAGCTTCAATAAAGAACTTCAAAACGATGAAAAAAGCAGACTTCAAAAATTTGAATATTTTTTGAGAATTGGCGGGTTCCCTTTATTACATACCGCATCATATTCTCTTGAGTCCGCTTATAAAATTGTTTTTGATATTTACTCATCAGCAATTTTAAGAGACACAGTACAACGACACAAAATTCGGGATGTTGAATTACTAGAACGCATTGTAAAATATGTTTTTGACAATATTGGCAATAGCTTTTCCGCGAAGAATGTTGCGGATTATTTTAAAAGTCAACAGAGAAAAATAGATTTAAATACCGTTTATAATTACCTAAATGCTTTAGAAAGTGCTTTTATTATTCATCGAATTCAGCGCTATGATGTTAAGGGAAAAGAGCTTTTAAAGACGCAAGAAAAATATTTTGTAAGTGACCCGGCACTTGTCTATGCTGTAATGGGGTTTAAAGACAGAATGATTTCTGGGATCTTAGAGAATATTGTACTGCTAGAATTATTAAGTAGAGACTTCAGCGTAGCTGTTGGAAAAGTAGGAACAAAAGAAATTGACTTTATTGCATCAAAAGGGAATGTTAAATTTTACATTCAAGTTTCCTTTCGTTTGTCTGAACAAGCTACAATTGAAAGGGAATTTGCTCCTCTAATAGCCTTGAAGGATCATTATCCGAAATATGTAGTAAGCATGGATCCACTATGGACTGATACGATTGAAGGAGTAAAACATGTTCATATTGCCGACTTTCTTCTTATGGATAATTATACTTGATAAGAAAAATATTCCATGAAAAAAGTTCTAATCCTCGCTTATGATTTCCCGCCTTATGTTTCTGTAGGTGGGCTACGACCTTATGCATGGTATAACTATTTAAAAGAATTCGGTGTAGAACCAATTGTAGTAACGCGCCAATGGGGAAATACCCACGGTAATCGCTTAGACTATATTTCTGCTGGAAGTTCAAAGCAGTCCATCGTAGAGGTTAGTGAACACGGAACCATCATTCGTTCGCCATATAACCCAAATTTTGCCAATCGTTTGATGTTGAAACACGGTGACCATAGGTATCGACTGCTGCGCAAATCTATTTCTGCCTATTATGAGTTTGCTCAATTTCTGCTGCCCATAGGTCCGAAGATTGAATTGTATAAAGCGGCCAAGAATTTTCTCAAAAATAACCAAGTCGATGCCATCATTGCAACTGGCGATCCTTTTGTCTTGTTTAGGTATGCTTCTAAATTAAGTAAGGCGTTTAATATCCCGTGGATTGCTGACTACCGAGATCCCTGGAGTCATAATGAAGAAGCTCAAAAGAAGATGATTCAGAAAAAATGGAATACTTATTTTGAAAAGAAAACGGTTTCTACAGCGTCACATATTAGTACGGTTTCGAAATTTGTTCATTCCAAAATAGAGACATTAATTCCCAATAAACCATTCATTATTTCACCAAATGGTTATGATACATTGGCTATTGATCAAATTAAAAACATCAAGCAAAACGATGATGAACTTTGTATTTCATTCGTTGGAACGATTTATAATTGGCATCCTGTTGAAAGCTTTTTACGAGTAGCGAATGAATTTGTCACGGAGCACCCAGAAGCAAAAATACGCTTCAAATTTTATGGCACCAATTTGACCGATGAATTTAATAGAATGGTGAGTGAACAATTTCCGAATTTAAAAGCCCATGTCATGATTACGCCGAAGATGCAAAACCAAGAATTGTTGGAGAAACTAGCTTCAGACCATGTGATGCTTTTGTTTAACTATTATTCTTATATGGGAACCAAGATTTTTGATTATTTGGGTATTCGGCGAAAAATGATTTTATGTTATGAAAATGATCCTGAAGCGCATTCTTTAAAACAGAAATATTATCATGTCGATGAATCAGGAAGTGAAAGCAAACAGCTTCAAGCGGATTTGATTAAGCAAACCAATTCGGGGATTATTGTGAAAGACTCACAGCATTTGAGGCAAGTCCTGCAAGATTTATATGAGGAATTTCAAGCTACGGGTCAAATCGCCTGCGATTCACATGGTGTTGAACAATTTTCGCGTAAAATTCAAGTGGAACGGCTTGCGGAGATAATAAAGCGGATTTCAGCTTTGTAGTTTAGGGTTAATCACGATTTTTCCTCTTAATACTAAATTTCCTCCCCCTTCGTCCCCCTCCAAGAGGGGGGGGGACACAAAACGCTCGGCCGAAACAAAATAAATACTCCCCCTTAGTCCCCCTCCAAGAGGGGGAACGACTCAGCTCCAGCCATTCCAGAGCGGGAAATGCATCGCTCGCCCTAAACAAAACTTTCCTCCCCCTTTGTCCCCCTCCAGAGGGGGAAACACCCTGCCTTGATTCCAACAAAACATCCTCCCCCTTAAATCCCCCTCTTGAGGGGGAAATACTTTGTTTATTCCCCCTTTGGAGGGGGACGAAGGGGGAGGAGCTAAGTTAAACTTATTCAGGATTTCCACTTCTTAAGCAATGAACAGCATGATTAATTTTCCCAGCAACTTCATCAATTTGATTCAAGACTTCCCCTTCTTGAAATCTCAACAGGGTAAATCCCAGCGCTATTAATTTATCTTGTCGATAACGATCGTATGTTGGATTATTATCATGTGAGTTCCCATCGATTTCAATAATTAATCCCAATTCTTTGCTAAAAAAATCAACAATGAAATGATCAATCGGCCTTTGTCTATTAAATTTCACGCCAATTTTGTTGCTTTTAAGTACGGAAAGCCATAGCTGTTTTTCTGCTCTTGATACAGATTGTGTTCGCAGTGTTCGAGAAAATAGTTTTAAATCTTTATTGTAAAAGTTATTCATTTTTTAGGTATATATTAAGTTACTAAAAAATTAGGAGACCATCGAACTAGTTTGCATATCAAAAAAGTAAGTACTTTTAATCTATGGTAGTGATCGTTGATTATGGTATGGGGAACATTCATTCTTTACGTAGAATTTTAAATAGCTTAAAACTCCCTGTTCTGGTAAGTCATAAGGTCAAAGACATCGAGGAGGCTTCTCACATCATTCTGCCTGGGGTAGGTCATTTCGGACGAGCGATGGATGAATTGAAGCAACGAGGACTCATCGATTCTTTGAATCAAGCCGCCATGGGAGACAAAAAACCGATTTTAGGCATTTGTTTGGGGATGCAACTCATGACCGCGTCGAGCGAAGAGGGTAACTCAGAAGGTTTAGGTTGGTTTTCCTGCAAGACAACTAAAATTATGGTGGAAAATCCCATCCAATTCAAGGTGCCTCACCTCGGATGGAATACCTTGCATACAACCAAAGCTCATCCAATACTTCAAGGCGTTCCCAGTCAAAGTGAAATGTATTTTGTGCATGCTTATGCAGTGGATAAAGCAGATGAAGAACAGGTATTATGCACGACTACCTACGAAAAAGTCTTTGTATCGGGATTGATTTCAGAAAACATCCTTGGGGTCCAATTTCATCCTGAAAAAAGCCACGCTATTGGTCAACGAATTCTTGCTAATTTCACTCAGTCATGTATCGTCCAAGATTAATTCCCTGTTTACTGATTCAAGGCGGAGATTTGGTTAAAACCATCGGTTTTTCCTCCCCTAAATATATCGGTGATCCTTTGCATGCGGTTCATTTATTTAATGAATTTAATGCCGATGAACTCATATTGTTAGATATCAAGGCCACTAAAGAAAATCGCTGTATTCCGATTGATTTTGTTCGAAATGTGGGCGAAGAGGCCAATATGCCGTTTTCGGTAGGAGGAGGGATTAAGTCTTTAGAAGAAATCAGGCAGCTTTTGGAAGCTGGAGCAGAGCGTGTAGTCTTGGGAACGGTAGCTGCTGAGACACCATCCTTTGTGCGTGAAGCCAGCGAACGATTTGGAAAATCTACTATTGCGGTCTGCATCGATGTAAAATATTCATTTTGGGGAAAACTACAAGTGGTGGCTCGAAATGGTCAGAAAGTGATTTCTGCTGATGTTGTTGGCTTCGCGAAAGAAATGGAGCGCATGGGTGCAGGAGAATTACTTATTCAATCGGTTAATAAAGATGGTACATACCAGGGGTTGGAAGTTGCTGTGCTTCACGAGGTATCTCAAAGTGTGGGCATTCCTGTAGTTGGTTTGGGAGGGTTAGCTTCCTTGGAAGAAATTCGAACCATTCACCCAAGGACGAATCTTAATGGTTATGCTGCAGGTAGTTTATTCATCTATCAAGGCAAACATAGAGGAGTATTGGTCAACTATCCTTCGTCTGATGAGGTGAAGAAGCTTTTTAATTGATACTTTAATGTTGTATTTTTGTATAAAATAATGTCAGAACCTGAACTTTCTTATCAAATTTGTAGCCGTTGTGTTATGGATACCACTGATCCAATCATAACTTTTAACGAGCAGGGGCATTGCAATCATTGCACTGAATTTATAGAAAAACGGGCTCATTTTAGCTACAAAGGCGAGGAGAGTGATCAGGCTTTGGAAAACTTGATCCAGCAAATAAAAGTTCAGGGCAAAGGAAAGGAATTTGATTGCATCGTAGGCTTGAGTGGTGGTGTCGATTCTTCTTATACGGCATGGAAGGCAAAGCAACTCGGACTGCGTGTTTTAGGTGTACACATGGATAACGGATGGAATTCCATTGAGGCCAATCAGAACATTAGAAATTTAGCATCAAAACTTCAAATTGAATACGAATGTGTGGTATTGGATTGGCAAGAGTTTAAACAGATTCAGCGTGCCTTTCTCAAAGCTAGTGTTCCTGAAGCAGATACTCCGACAGATATTGCTATTCTTTCTGTATTGCACAGAATAGCCGCAAAACATGGGGTGAAATATATCCTTAGTGGCGGAAATTTTGCTACTGAAGGCATTTTACCGAAACATTGGCACTACAACGCCAAAGACCTTCGGTATTTTAGTCACATTTGTAAGTCTTTTGGATCTGTACGTTTAAAGTCATTTCCAACTTTTGGGTTTATGCGAGAAACATATTACAAAATATTCAAGGGGCTTCGGATGATTTATTTCTTAAACTATGTT
>JBILCD010000031.1:0-15776 GCA_044353285.1 Crocinitomicaceae bacterium
CAGCTCCTTTTCTTGTTACTTTCCTTGAACTAAAAAAAGAAAAGAAAATCCTCCCCCTTCATCCCCCTCCAAAGGGGGAAGTATTATTCTTTTTGAGTGGATCACGAATCGCTAAATGAGCTCGTGAAAGTGAATCGAGTCCGCCTAGGCGGATCGAGAGACACGATATATCGAGAGAAGCTTACCTACTTCAATCCCATCATTTTCTCAAAGGCATCTTTAATGTGGCGAACGGGTTCAATGACCAAGCGTAACTTATCATTGTTTTGTACCAGGCGATATTCTTTGCCCATGCTCATGATTTTGTTGAGTAATAAGGTAAATGTTTCGGTTTCGTAAAAAGAAGATTGTGGATTCGAAATAAAATATCCTACCAATTTTTCACTTTTAATCACTAAGCGTTCCATGCCTAACTCTTGGGCCAACCAACGTAATTCGAAAGAAAACAGGAGCTCCTTTGCGGCTTTGGGTAAAGGTCCAAAACGATCCACTAAATCTACTGAGAAACGATCTAACTCTTCTTTGTTTTTTAAATTATCAAGTGCCTGATATAAACTAAGGCGTTCCGTTACATTATTGACATAATCATCTGGAATACGAACTTCCATATCGGTTTCAAAAATACAATCGCTCACAAAAGACCCAAAGGTATCGGACTGCCGATCATCAAATAATTCCTTAAACTCGGTGTCTTTTAATTCTTGCATGGCTTCATTCAAGATTTTTTGATACATTTCAAAGCCAATTTCAGAGATAAACCCACTTTGTTCACCTCCCAACATATTTCCTGCCCCTCGAATGTCTAAGTCTTTCATCGCGATATTGAAACCTGCTCCTAAATCGGAAAATTGAACTAATGCTTCTAAGCGTTTGCGTGCCTCGGAGGTTAAGAGGCTGAATTTGGGAGCAATAAGGTAACAAAATCCTTTTTTATTTGAACGGCCTACCCTGCCGCGAAGTTGGTGAAGATCACTCAATCCAAATTGATTAGCATCGTTGATAATTATCGTATTTGCATTAGAAATATCAATCCCGGATTCGATTATGGTAGTTGCTATCAACACATCATATTTACCATCGATAAAGTCCATCATCACTTTCTCTAACTGTTTACCATCCATTTGCCCGTGACCAATAGCGACGCGAACACCAGGGCATAAGCGCTGAATCATTCCAGAAATTTCTTTAATATTTGACAAGCGATTATTCACAAAAAATACCTGTCCACCTCGAGTAACTTCGTAAGCAATAGCGTCACGGATAGTCTCTTCGTTAAAAGAAATCACCTCTGTAAGTACCGGTTGTCGGTTCGGGGGTGGCGTATTGATGATGCTTAAATCGCGTGCTCCCATCAATGAAAACTGAAGCGTTCGTGGAATTGGCGTTGCGGTAAGCGTTAAGGTGTCAACAGAGGTTCTCAATGTTTTTAATTTATCTTTCACCGAAACACCAAATTTCTGCTCTTCATCAATAATCATCAAGCCCAAATCTTTGAACTTCACCTTTTCAGAAACCAAGGCGTGGGTACCAATAAGAATGTCAATTTTACCACTGGCCAGCTTCTTTAACGTTTCACTTGTTTCTTTGGCCGACTTAAAGCGGTTAATATAATCAACAGTACATGGAAAATCTTTTAGCCGCTCCTTAAAACTTCGGTAATGCTGCATGGATAAAATAGTAGTTGGAACTAAGATAGCTACTTGTTTACTATCACACACGGCTTTAAATGCGGCCCTAACAGCGACTTCTGTTTTACCGAAACCGACATCTCCGCAAATCAATCGATCCATGGGTGTATTGGATTCCATGTCCTTAATTACATCTAGACTTGCCTTATTTTGATCGGGCGTATCTTCGTACATAAAAGAAGCGGTCAATTCATTCTGAAGGTAATTATCTTGCGAAAAAGCAAAGCCTGGCTGTGATCGGCGTTTTGCATATAACTGTATTAGATCAAAGGCTAATTCTTTGATTTTTTTCTTGGTTTTATTCTTTAATGTAGCCCACGCTTGAGTGCCTAATTTATTCATTTTGGGTACCGCACCATCTTTTCCAGTAAACTTAGAAATGCGATGAAGGGAGTGAATCCCTACATACAATACATCACCATCTTTGTATAAAAGCCGAATGGCTTCTTGTGGTTTTCCGTTAACATCTATCGTTTCTAATCCCGAAAACTGCCCAACACCATGGTCGATATGTGTTACATAGTCGCCCTTTTGAAGATTGTAAATTTCTTTTAAGGTGAGTGCTTGTTTGGTTTGACGAAAACCTTCTTTTAAGCGAAAACGATGGTAGCGATCGAAAATTTGGTGATCAGTATAGCAAACAATTTTTACAGTTGGGCAAACAAATCCTTCTTGAAGCGCAAAGTCCATTGGCTCAAAATTAACCCCTCCACCAATATCCTCGAATACTTGAAAAAGGCGTTCAATTTGCTGAGCTTGATTGGAGAAAATAATATTTAAAAACCCACTTTCTTGCTTCTGCAATAAATCTGCTTTCAACAAATCAAAATTCTTATTAAAGCTAGGCTGCGGTAAGAAATCGAAAGTTATTTTATCGCTAGCTGGAAAATGATAGACCGGCCCGAATTCGATAATCGAAAGCGCAGCTAGGTTGTCCTTTAATTCCATTGGCGATAAAAAAAGGGCTTCAGGGGCTGAATCAAGCGGACTAATCGTAATTTTTTTAAAGGCGTCTTTTGCTTTTTCAAAACCCTTATGCAAGGCATCTTCGAGACGCTCGTACGAACTTAGCCACACTTTAGTGGAGATCCCTAAAAAGGAAAAGAAGGATCCTATGCCGTTTTGAACCATTTGACCTTGAATATTTGGTGTGATCATCAAGGATACATGCTTGGATAGTGACAATTGATTAGCAGCATCAAAGGTTCTAATAGATTCTACCTCATCGCCGAAGAATTCTATACGGAACGGAAAATCATTCGAAAAAGAAAAAACATCAACAATACCTCCCCGTATAGCAAACTGACCAGGTTCATAAACAAAATCAACACGATCAAACTGGTATTCGATGAGTAAATCATTTAAGAAATCAATAGCGTATGATTTGCCTACCTCTACGCGAAATGTATTTTCTATTAGGTTTTGTTGCGTTGGAACCTTCTCAAATAAAGCTTCTGGATAGGTAATTACCCAGGTGTTTTCGCCTTTAGAAATTCGAGATAATACTTCTGCTCTAGCGACCACATTGGCATTATCAATAGCCTCCACTTGATACGGTAAGCGATAGGATGCAGGATAAAAATGCACCCGTTTATCTGATGGGTAAAGTCCCTGAAGATCATTTAAAAAATAAGCAGCTTGTTCTTTGTCGCCAAGAATAAAAACATGATTTCCAGGGACTTGATCGGCTACCGCAGTCGCGCAAACACTTGTTGCAGAACCGACCAAACCAGACCAATGGACGCGTGCTTTAGGTCGAAACAATGCTTGCGCAGTTTGTTCGACAGGGGAAAATGATTTAAAAACATGCAGGAATTGCTTGCGTTCCATTCGTGGCTGCAAAATTACCCAATCTTAATTAAGGGGCAATACATTAAAATAAAAAAAAGGGGCTATTTTAGAAAACTCATGGCTTTTTGAACCATGCTTTTTGATCCAATAAAATAAGGGACCCGTTGATGCAGTTGCTGTGGCTGGATACTCAGGATCCTTTCCCTACCTGTTGTTGCAAGACCACCAGCTTGTTCCGCTATAAAAGCCAAGGGATTACACTCATACAACAAGCGCAATCTGCCCATGGGATGAGCGGAAACAGCGGGATAAATGTAAATCCCTCCCTTTATTAAATTACGATGAAAATCAGCCACTAGCGAACCTATGTAGCGACCGGAATAAGGGCCGTTATAATCATTTTGATGACTTTGACAATATGCGATATAGTCTTTTAATGCCGGCTCACATTCATTAATATTGCCCTCGTTCATCGCGTAATAACGACCCATTTCGGGCATCATCATCATTGGATGAGATAAGAAAAATTTATTTAATGCAGTGTCTAAGGTAAAGCCATTCACCCCGTTTCCTGTAGAATATACCAACATGGTAGACGAACCGTACAATACATAACCAGCAGCCACTTGTTGTGTGCCCGGCTGCAACATATCGTCAAGAACAGCCATTGTTCCTGTAGGGGAAATGCGTCGGTAAATAGCAAAGATTGTCCCTATTGAAACATTTACATCAATGTTACTTGAGCCATCAAGGGGATCAAACAAAACAATATATTTTCCATTTTGGGACTCCTGGGAAGTAAAGGCAACAAAATCATCGTTTTCTTCAGATGCTATTCCGCAAACTACACCACAATTTTGGAAGGCCTCAACGAAAGCATTATCTGCTACTAAGTCAAGTTTTTGCTGTGCCTCTCCTTGAACATTATCGAGTCCTTGAGCACCAAGAATTTGGTCTTCTAGGCCAGCGTTTCGGATGTCTCTTGAAATACCCGTAGCGGCAGACACGATAGCATCTATGACATGAATAAGCCCTTCGTCGCTTGCATGGTTAGCAAGGGTAAAATCAGCTATAGAAATTGTTTTAGGCATGGTTGATTGAACTAAAGTAATTAGTCAAACCATCCACCGTAAACTGTATTAGACTCGATGGGATTGACAATTAATGTAGGAATTAGAGCATCATTAGTAATCATATATTGCTCATAATTTGATGTAATTACATTTAAAAAACTACTTCTATTCAAATTCATTATGGCAATTAAATCCGCATCCACGCTTACAGCATGCTTTACAACCTCTTTATCAAAACCAGAACTAGGTAAAATAGCCGTAGTAATATCAAGGCCTCGATCATTAAAAAATTTCTCGGCAAATAATCTATTGCTTTCTAATTGATGCTTTAAATAAGAATCAGATTCTTCCGGCGTAACAACGTGAATTTTTGAATTAAAATACTTTGCAAGATTGGAAACAATCGAAAGTTTTTGTTTAGTTTCCTTGTGTAAATCCATAGGAACTACAATGTTATCATAACCGGTAGTTTTGACAGCTTTTTCTTGAACTATAACAAACGGAATATGTGAATGAGTAACGACTTTAAGTGCATCGCTTCCAACGATATGTTGCCAACCGTGAGCGCCATGAGTTCCCATAAAAACAAGCTCTGCTTGATGTTCTGCAGCAAAATCTCCTATATCTTCAAAAATATTACCAATGCGAATGTTTGGAACAAGCTCCAAGCCTTCAGAGGCATAGGTGTCAATTATTTTATCTAATTTAATACTCGCTTCCTTAATGTCGGCTTCTTTAGAAACAACATGAAGTAATAGAATCACTTTATTGCTAGACTTTCCAGTTGCAATTGCATGTTGTAAAGCAATGTCAGCGGCTGCCGTAAAATCGTGAGGTACGATAAAAGAATTAATTTTCATAATTAGGATTTTAACAAAAATACGAGTAAGATATGGAAAGTTTGTGCTAAATCACTATTTTTTTTTTGAGGCACACTGTTTTTGGCTAGAACACCCTGTTTTTTAAAGGGTGCAAGCGCAATGGTGTTGTGCCGAGAGAGACGAACGAGCAAAAGGCAAAGTATTTTTTTTAGCTAAAAAAGTTCAATTTATAACTGGAAGATTAAAATTGAATAATGCACGCTACTATTTTTGGTTTGATTCAGTTTTATACGGATTAAATCAGCAAGCCTGCCATCGGCATTTGTTCATCTCGTACTAATGATGAAAGAGATAGTGTACTCCTTACTGAAGGTTTCGTTACAGAAACAAATCATTAAGAGTTTCGCCTAAAAAACGAAAGCCAACCGATCTGAGAAGGCACGGTGGAGAAGCAATGAGGAACAAAGGTTCAAAAACAACTGTGCCCCCATTTTCATCTTTCTTTTATGATTAATTGTTTAACCTTTAAAACCAATAACATGACCTATTTATTTATCCCTCAAGCCGGCGATCGGGAAGCAATTCACATGCGATTAAGCACCCTTGAAAATGCTACGAAAGCAGAATTAATTGCCATTTATAACAAGACCCAAAAAACTGGATTTATTGCAGTTCGTGCACAGATTCATGGCATTCTAGCCCTTCACTATCGCTTTAATGCTGTGTTTGGGTCTTCACCAATATGCATCAAAGACCAATTTGAAGTGTCCTTGCAAAATCCAATTGTCCCAGTAGGGGATCATTGGGAGTTTGAAATCATGTGAGTGATTTTTTAGCGCTCAAGATCCAAAAACTTAAATTAGCCTTTTTATTTACTTAACTTTAACTTTAAGCACCTAGGCTAATTTTGAAACATGAAAAGTTTCTTACTTGCCTTTTGTCTCATTACTTCAATCGGATTTACGCAGACAATTAGTCGTGGACCTTACTTGCAATCGCCTACTGAGAATACGATCACGATTATGTGGCGAACAGATGTTCCAAGTAATTCGACCGTTTGGTTCGGACAAAATCAGCAGCAATTAGTGCAAACTGCTACAGGAAATAGCAATACGACAGAGCATACCGTATTGATCTCGGGATTAAATCCAAATACTAAATATTTTTATGCCGTTGGAAGTCAATTTATTTACGGTGGGAACACCTTGTCTCATTATTTTTATACTAATCCAGTTATCGGCTCACAGGATTCGTTGCGCGTTTGGGCAATCGGTGATTTTGGGAAAGGAAATGCTGGTCAAGTTGCTGTAAAGAATTCCTTTCTTTCTTGGAATAGTCAAAACAAAACAGATGTTTGGTTATGGCTAGGTGATAATGCATACAATGACGGTAAGGATAGCGATTATCAATCTAAAGTATTCGGTCTTGCAGGCTTTTCAGATATCTTTAGTTTTATGCCTTTTTGGCCAACCCCCGGAAATCACGATTACAACGAAGTATGGCAAGAAAGTGCTTTTTTAGGCATTCCCTATTCGAACATTCCCCTAGAAGATCATGAAGGACCTTACTTCAATATTGTTGATGTACCCACACAAGCCGAGGCTGGTGGTTTTCCTTCCAACCTCGAAGTGTTTTATTCTTTCGATTATGCAAATGTTCATTTTCTATCGTTAAATTCGGAAGTCTATGATTTTGCACAAACAGGCACCGGAATCAATCGAATGATAAATTATATCAACGATGATTTATCTCAAAACCAACAAGACTTCACCATCGCTTATTTTCACCAACCGCCCTATTCTAAAGGATCACACGATTCTGATGATTTGTATGAGGATGTGATGCGTACGATGAGAGAAGAAATTATTCCGGTACTGGAATCTCATGACGTTGACCTTATTGTCTGCGGTCATAGCCACGTATTTGAACGAAGTTTTCTGATAAAGAATCATTATGGAAAAAGTGATACTTGGGATCCAGCGCAGCATTTGGCGAATGGAACAAATGGTAATTTTTCCGCAGGAAATGCCTACATCAAAGATAAATACAATCAACAAAATGATGGAGCGGTTTACGTTGTCTGTGGCCATTCGGGGAGTGAAAATTCAGATGGAACGATGGATCACCCTGTTTTCTGCTACGACGACAATGGTGCGGGTGTAATGGGCTCTTTCGTAATTGATATTTATAGGAATCGCTTGGACGGAAAATACTTGCGTTCAAATGGCACAATTCAGGATCATTTTACCATATTGAAAAAGAACCTATCCGTAGAATCAACCGTGGATACCTTATGCCTTGGGAATTCCATGATGTTACAAGCTCCCTTTATCGGGGGTTCAGATTCGTTGGTTTTTTCATGGGAAAATGGATCACACAATACCCAAGTGTGGAGTGTCGCTCCGGTACAAACAACAAATTATACGCTTCAAACAACAGATTTACTAAGCGGACAAGTTGTGATTTCTTCGCACCAAGTGTTCGTGGAGAATTGTGTTAGTAATATCATTGAAACTGCCATGCCATTTACGATTGCTCCCAATCCAGTGAATTCGACCTTGCAAATTACAGCTTCGACTGAAATACTAAGCGTACGATTATTTGATATGGCAGGACTGGAAGTTTTAAACAGTAAACCCAATACCACAATCACCAACATCGATGTTTCGAGACTTAAGGAGGCGTCTTATGTTGTTGAGGTGCTGATAAACAATCGCGTTTACCGAAAAAACATCATCATTGCCCACTAGTAGTTAAAACGCCTTTTTTTGTCTTGATTTATTTTGATGGAATTACTTCCCAATACAAAACTTGCTAAAAATATTAGCCAGTAAATCATCTGTTGAAATATCTCCTGTAATCGTGCCCAAATGAAACATCGCTTGGCGAATGTCCATGGCAATAAAATCGCCACTGGTTCCTGCTTGGAGTCCTTGCTTAGCCAAGGCAACGATATTAGCCGTTTTAACCAGGGCTTCGTGGTGGCGTGCATTAGACACAATGGTATCGGTTTGTAAGTCGAAGTGACCCAAAACCAAGTGCCTTAGGTGTGCCTTCAGTTCGGAAATTCCCTCGCCGTTTTTGGCACTTACAAGCAAGCCTGTTGTTTGGATTGTTGGATTTAAATCGGACTTATTGACCAATAAAATCAAGTGTTTATCGGGGTATTGTGTCTTTAGACTTTGAATCCAATTTTCGGTATCTGTCAAGGATTGTGTGTCCTCGGCATCGGCCATACACAGTACGATTTGTGCCTGTTCTATTTTTTGCATGCTGCGTGCAATTCCCATGGCCTCTATGGTCTCGGTCGTTTCTCGGATACCAGCTGTATCGATCAAGCGAAAAATGATGCCCTCGATGTTGAGCGTTTCTTCAATGACGTCTCGGGTGGTGCCGGCGATCGGACTCACAATGGCTCGGTCTTCCCCCAAAAGTTGGTTCAACAAGGTGCTTTTTCCGGTATTCGGAGCACCAACTAGCGCTACAGGCACGCCGTTTTTTATCGCATTGCCGAGGGCGAAGGATTCCGCCAAACGTTCGAGTATCTTTAAAACCTTGTCCACTAAAGCCAACAGTTGGCCTCGGTCTGCAAATTCAACATCTTCTTCGGCAAAGTCTAATTCCAATTCAATCAAGGAGGCAAAGTGGATGAGTTCCTCTCGCAAGGTGCGCAATTCATTTGAAAAGTGACCCCGCAATTGCTGAAGGGCTATTTGGTGTGCTTGCTTGCTCTCGGATGCAATTAAATCGGCAACGGCTTCGGCCTGTGACAGGTCCATGTTTCCATTCAAAAAAGCCCGCTGGGTGAATTCACCGGGTTCGGCCATTCTAGCGCCTAATGTGCACAAGAGGTGGAGGATTTCTTGTTGAATGTATGGGGAGCCATGACAACTTATTTCGATGCTTTCCTCTCCGGTAAAACTTTTTTTTTGGTCAAATACTGCTACCAATACTTCGTCTAATGCTCGGCCATCTGAGTCGCTTAACAAGCCAAAATGGATGCTGTGGCTTACGGCTTCGCTTAGGTTTTTGGAGAAATGGCTGAGCAACATGGCCTTGGCCTTGGGTCCAGATACCCGAATGATGCTTAGGGCGCCTATTCCGCTGGAGGTAGCTAATGCACAAATAAGATCGGTTGGTGCGTTCATAGCACAAAAATAAACAGAATACCGACGCTTTTCAAGCGAGTGGGAAGATACACGGCTTACTGCTTAGATAAAACATCGATTAATTCCTCCAATTGGGCATTTTTTAAGGTGAGGTTTGGAGTGATCTTGGCCTTAAGCAGGGCTTTTTCGGTCGTATTTCCCCACGCAATAACCTTAGCGTGCTCAGAGAGTTTGTTGACCTGTAAAAAAGCCTCAAGGTTACTCGGACTGGTGAAAACATACACATCACATTCGGGAATAACGCTCGGTTTGAGCAGGGTGTTGTAGATGCAGATGCTTTCGCACTGCGAACTTGGTATGATTGAAGCAATGCTTTTCTGTGAAAGCGACGAGTGGGGGATGAGAAGTCGTTTTTCGCCGAGCCAATTTTTAAATTTTTCAGCTACTTTTTCAGGATTCCCAGCTTCTTTTCCAACAAAGGCAAAGTCGATGTTGAATCGTTTCGCTGTTTCTTCGCCTATACAGGCAAATGCGAGGGTGCTTAATGGACCATAGTAGTTTCGCAAGAAAAAACGTCCCGCCCGCACACTGGAAAAAAATACCACTTCAAAGGGTTTCTCGATCGAAAAAGGGACTTCCTCAAAGGTGATTTGAGATTGGGCATGCAAGTCGATTTGACCAAAACTACAGTATTGTTGTAGAATGAAGAGTTCGTCTAGGTCTCGGGTGATGTAGAGGCTTTTCATGAGCGCGCTTTCAAAACGGAAGCAATGTGCGCGGCAATATCTGGGTTTTCGTTTGCTTCAAATTTAAAAGAAACTGCTGCTTCTTGTGCACTGTGCGCATGGGTAACATGGATGAATAGTCCATCATTATAAACGCCTAGGGGCAATTGACAACCTCCATCCATCAGATTCAAAACGGTACGTTCAATAGCAATTATTGCGTGTATCGCAGTATCATTTAAAGGAGAAACAAGGGCTTTTGTGCGTTCATCATTGCTGCGTATTTGTAAACCAAGAACACCTTGTGCAGGAGCGGGCACGATAATTTCTGGATCTAGTCGCACGACGATTAAATCACTTAAATCTAAGTTCAATCTACTTACTCCGGCTTTCGCTAACAAGATGGCGTCGTATTCTCCAGCGCGTAATTTTGCAATTCGAGTGGGCACATTCCCGCGTAAATCTTTAATGATCAAATCGCTCCGATGAGCAAGCACTTGTGATTTTCTTCGGGCAGAAGAGGTTCCGATGACACCTCCTTTTTTCAAATTCCACAGCCTATTTTCTTCAACAGAAGTTGGGTGAATCAACAACAGTTCGGCAGGATCTTCTCGTTCTGAAACTGCTACAATGCAAAGTCCTTCAGGCGGATGGGTTTCTAGGTCTTTGTGGGAGTGAACGGCTAAATCGATGCTTCCTTGGAGCAGGGCAAGTTCTAGTTCTTTGGTAAAAAAACCTTTACCTTCTAGTTTGTCGAAGCTGAGGTCTTGGATAAGATCGCCTTTGGTTTGAATGATTTCAATGCTGACTTCACAGCCTAAATTTTCCAGTTTTGTTTTGACATGATGCGCCTGCCAAAGTGCCAAGTCGCTGCCGCGCGATCCAATTATAATACGCTGATTTTCAGGCATTTTTAATGATAATTTCTTTCGCTAATTTCATAGGACCACTGATGTATTTTTTTTCCATGTAGCCGATCACTTTTTCCAATACTTCTCGAGATTGTTCATCCATGTTTTCAATTTCTGATTTAAAGACATTGTTTAGGGCAGAAGCTTTAATTTCTTTCACTTGTTTAGGCACCGATTTCATGGCTAATTCAACGTAGCGCTCTTTTACTTTTGTCCGAAATTCAAGAATGGCTAAGTCAATGATTTGGAGCACATGGTCCACTTCTTTCGTTCTTTCTTTTAGGTTTTGATTGGAGATTTTTTGAAGCAGATCCACTGAAATGTGCGTCAGGGAATTGTTTTCAATAATCGAAGGATTTAGATCTTGTGGAATAGCAATGTCGATGACAATTTTTTTATCTTGCTCACCATTTAGAATAGCAGCATAAATTTCGGGAGAAATAACGTGATGATCAGCGCCTGTGCACGAAATGATAACGTCAAAACCTTCTCGATAAGTCATTAAATCATCCAGGCGATATGCGGGACATTTTAGTTGCGATGCCAAGATTTCTCCGTTCGCCAATGTGCGGTTAAAGACTGCGAAATTTTTGTATCCATGTTTTTTTAAATAATGACTCATGGTGGTATTTGTAACGCCGGCTCCAATCACTAAAATACGTGCATCTAAGTGAATGTTTAATCGTTTTAAGTGCTGATAAGCCAAAGAAACAACCGATACTGGCTTGGTAGCAATGCTCGTTTCTGTGTATACTTTTTTGGCGGTTTCGATCACGTGCTTCATCAAAAGTCGAAAACGATCGCCAGTTAAGCCAATTTTGCGACAATGCTCATAGGAGGTTCGCATTTGGGTAATAATTTCACGTTCTCCAACAATCATAGAATCGATTGAAGAAGCGACCGAAAAGGCATGTTCTATGGCTTTTTCGCCTTTATATACTTCTAGATTTTGGAGGTATTCTTTTATAAGCGATTGATCTAGATGAGGATACAAGGTCTTCAATAAATCATCAATCCAAGTGTTTGTGAGCACCGCATCGGTAAACAAACTTATTTCAACGCGATTGCAGGTAGAGATAAATAAAAGTTCTGGGATATCAAACCTTGCTTTTAAGGCAAGTAATCGAACTGCTTGATCTGCTTCTTCAATGTGTAAGACGCCAATTTTACTTGCTTCAAATCGACGGTGAGTAAAAGCGATAGTGTGAAGTTCAGAGAGCAAATTTATTCTATTTAGGTACAAATTTCGCAAGTGAAACCCGTTCAATTGTCATAAGAATGTCATGAACCCTAATTTATAGTGGATTTAAATTATAATAAGAAAAAAAGGGCTGATTTTAAAGGATTTCTTGACAAATTTCCACCAACAATTTTTGTGTCGATTTCGGATGAAGAAAAGCAATGAGCTTGTTATCAGCGCCGGGTTTTGGTGTTTCGTGGATCATCTCAAAGCCCAAGGAACTAAGGCGTTTTATTTCTGCGTGAATATCATCCACTTCAAAAGCGATATGGTGAAAGCCTTCGCCTTTTTTTTCTAAAAACTTTCCGATGGGTGAAATGGGGTCCATTGCTTCGAGCAATTCGATTTTCGAATCTCCTATTTTTAAGAAGGCTGTTCTCACCAATTCCGATTCAACAATCTCTGTTTTGTAGCAGCTTACACCCAGTAAATTTTCGTATGTTTTCAAGGCCACCTCGATATTTTCTACAGCAATACCAATATGTTCAATGTGCTTTATCATCTTAGTATTTTATGAATTTTTCGGATGAATTATCGAAGTTAATGAAGTAAATACCATTTAGCAGATTTTTACAATTAACTTGACTACCGTATCCTTTTATCAGAATGTTTGCGAAGGCATCATATAGTTCATACTTGGTTTTGACTGGTGTACCATTTGAACTGAAATAAATAAAGTCTTTCACTTTTGCGGGTGTTTTAATTACTTTCTTTACAGAAGAGGTAAATCCAACTTCTTTAGAGATCCGCTTTTGGCCAGTATTATCAAGCTGCATTATTCTTACTTTGTTGTATCCACTGTGCGGAATAATCGTTAAAAGATATTTATTGATAGTGGGCTTTCCGTTCCCCTGAATTTCACCAACTGAAATCCATCGCCCCCATTTGAATTGTTCAATGTGAAAAGGCAGTCTGCCATTTTCATTTTGCGTTGACCAATTAATAGATCCATTAGATGTTGCGCTTAATGAAACGATTGAAAAAGTGCTTTTAGGCAATAATATTTCAGGGTTTACAAATCGTGGTGTGCACCCCTCATAATGTTCTAGTTCTACAAAAAGTTCTTCTCCTTTGGTAAGGCCAAATAAACTGAGGTCAATTTGAAAGTGTTCGTTTTGTATCGTGGCGGGCAGTATATTTCCATTGACTAAAACTTTGCTTACACAAAAACCAAAGCCGTCACTTTGATAAGGGTTTGAAACATAAAGATTCATCCCTTGATAATAGCCGTCAATCGATAAATTTGCACTCTGTGAAAAGCTTATCAATGATGGAAATAGGCATATAAAAGCAAGGCGAATCATCATCTTAATTGAATTATACAATATTAAGTGCAATTTGTTAGAAATGCAAGTACGCTATTATTTTTAAATTCCTTAATTTTACATCATGAGTATAGAAGCCGTAAAATCATTGCATATTATTTTCGTCGTTTGTTGGTTTGCTGGCTTGTTTTACATGGTACGTTTATTTATTTACCATACAGAGGCCTATAAGAAAGATGAAGACGAGCGCAATATATTGATAAAACAATATATTATCATGCAGAAAAAACTGTGGTGGTATATCACCACACCATCGATGGCCCTGACAATTTTATTTGGTTTGTGGATCATTTTATTGAATGCTGCAGCTTATAATCAACCTTGGATGTATATTAAGTTAGCCTTTGTGGCACTTTTAGTCGTTTATCATTTTGCATGTCAGAAAATAATGAATGATTTAATGAATGACAAGGTTGTTTGGACCTCCCTAGGACTTAGAATTTGGAATGAGGTAGCCACCTTATTTTTAGTAGTGATTGTTTTTCTTGTCGAAATGCAAAACACCATGGATTGGATGTATGGAACGATTGGATTTTTAGGAACAGGAATATCCTTAATCCTTGCAATAAAACTATATCAGACAGTTCGAGAAAAAAGAGCTAAAAACATTAAAGATTAATTCGTATTACTTTAGAAAGAATTATTACCTTTGCATAAAATTTTAAGGGTTTTCCCTTTAAAAAGCAAATAAATGATTGTCTCTAAGCTTTTTACTCAGGTTGTTTTAATCCTTTTTTTGGTGCTGACCCCATCAATAATTTCTGCAAAAAATGCCCCATCAATAACTGCTGCACAGACTGCTCCAGTTAATTCGGTTGAAGGTGAGTTTGATGTCAATGAAATGATTATGCATCACGTTAAAGATGCGCATGAATGGCATTTGTGGGGAAGTGAGCACGAAGGGGTTTCATTACACCTTCCTGTTATTTTATATGACAATGGATTTAAGGTTTTTAACGCAAGTCATTTCTATCATGGAATATCTGTGTTGGAGAAAGATGCGAAAACAGGTGAAAAACGTAGTTATTTATTAGGAGAAGGTCCCGCAGCAGGCTACGCATTATTTCACGAGAAAATATACCGATTGTCGGAAGGTAAAATGCATTTTGAAGATGGACACCCTCACAATGCTATGCCAATGGACTTGTCTATAACCAAAAATGTCACTTCTCTTTTTATTGGTGCTTTCTTGCTTATCATAATTATGTTTAGCATGGCGAGGTTCTATAAAAAAAATGGAGCGGTTGCCCCAAAGGGGATTTCAAAATTTCTGGAGCCTCTGGTTCTTCTAGTGCAGGATGACATTGCTAAAGCAAATATTGGGGAACGCAAATACAAAAAATATGTTCCTTATCTTCTTACCGCTTTCTTTTTTATTTTATTGAATAATTTATTGGGAATGGTTCCGATCCTTCCAGGCGGTGCTAATTTAACTGGAAATATCAGCGTTACCCTTTTTCTGGCTCTCTTTACATTATTAATAACGGTGTTCTCAGGAAATAAAAATTATTGGAGGCATATATTTGCTACACCAGGGGTTCCAATTCCTATCCTAATTATTATGGTGCCAATAGAGATTATTGGAATTTTCACCAAACCCATTGCATTAATGATTCGACTTTTTGCAAATGTTACGGCAGGACACATTATCATTTTAGCACTCATCTCCTTAATTTTTATAAATAAAAGTATTGCTTGGAGCGCATTGTCGGTGCCTATGGCTTTGTTTATTTCAATTTTGGAATTGTTAGTTGCCTTTTTACAGGCGTATCTTTTTACAATGCTTTCTGCATTGTTTATAGGTGCTGCTGTGGAAGAAGCGCATCATTAATTTGTAATTTTTAAACCATATATAATGATAGTAATGACAGGAATGTTTGGAAGTATTGCAGCGATTGGAGCAGGTTTGGCGGTATTAGGAGCAGGATTAGGAATCGGTAGAATCGGTGGTTCTGCTGTTGAGGCAATTGCCCGTAACCCTGAAGCTTCGGGAAAAATTCAAACAGCAATGCTTATTGCAGCAGCATTAGTTGAAGGTATTGCTCTTTTTGGAGTAGTAGTTGGATTCTTGGGAGCAAAGCAATAAAAAAAAA
>JBILCD010000168.1:0-5528 GCA_044353285.1 Crocinitomicaceae bacterium
GAACATTGATTTTACAGTTGAAGTGTATAATAAGAATGATAGATCAAATAAACTTCCTTTAGAGAATCTCAAACTTATTAAAGGTGAAAGTTATGGGTTAAAAATAATTAATTCGAGTAATGTTTCTATATATGTTTATATTGTAGATATTCAGCCCGATTATAAGATAAATGTCGAAACTAAAGTTATTGAAATAAAGGAGAATGGTTTTAGTTTTTATCCGCTTAATGATGTTTCTGATCCTTGCGGAATGGAAAATTTAGTTTTTATAGCTACTAAAGAACGCATAGATATTTCTCCAATCCAAGAACTAGGAAAAGAAATCAAGACAAGAGGTTCTGCAAATTCGCCTTTAGTAGAATTTATAAATACAAATTCCTCAGGTACAAGAGGCGCAAGCTCCAATCCCGGAGAAGTAACCATTAAATCGTTAATTTTTGAAATAAAACCAAAACAATAAACCATGAAAAAAATAATTTTAATTTCTGCAGTAGTATTTTTCGCTTCCAATTTTTATTCTCAAGTTTCATATCGTGTTGAATACGATAAGCCATCTGATAAATTTACCTACAAGAAAATTGACAATTCTTCAAGTGATGGTAAACAAGAAATTGATCTAAATGGTAAATTACCGAAACTCAATAAGGGTGATGTTGTTGTTATTGAGATTACAAACTACAATCCTTTTCTATACCATGTAGTAATTGAGGAACAGGAAATGAAAGTTGCAACGGGTAAAAAAAGTAATGCCTTTGGTTTTTTATCTATGTTAAGTGGTGGGCTATCTCCAATTTCATCATTTATGACCAACTTGTCCGGTGTTAAAGAAGATTTAAAGGAAAGCAGAGCCGAAACCTTGGCAAAAAATGAAAGTGAATTGGAATTATTTGCTTCTGAATCGCAACTTGTCGCTGAATTGATTAAAGAATATGAAAGGAAATATACTTTATTTGAAAAAACGTTACTTGAAATTGAAAAAGAGGATTTACAATCTGATGTAAAATCAATTGTAGGAAAACTCAAAGATATTTATAAAAATTATAGTGATCCAATAGATAAAATTGAATTATTGAGTTCAAGTTCGAGATTACATTTCTTCAAGGCTGGTGTGACAGATAGTAAATTGAAAGAAAATGCAAATTCCTTCGACTATCAACTCATGAAGTTCAAGGAATTGTTGGCAAATCCAGCTAATTCATATACAAAAAAAGGTATAGAGGATTGGATAATAAAATTAGAATCTGCCAATTTCCAATTGAAGAAATCATTTATGGTTTCAAGTGAAGCTAATTCCTTTACAATTGGAAGTTCTGAAGAAGATATGGAACGCGATGCACTAGTTGGAATGAATTACAAAATTAAATTCTTTCGACTAAAAGATATTATGGAAGCTGTTGAACCGGATTATGATGATGACAATTCAGATTCGCCAATTTATTTAAAGTATTATTATTCTAATAAATATTGGGGTGTCGATGGAAAAGTGGTTGACACATTGTGTGAGAATTGCGTCCCAATTCTCCAGGCAGAAGGATTATGGAAAGTAGGGGATGATGAAATACCCCGTAATTATTTACAATTGTTTGAATCAGCAGAAGATAAAGAAATGAAAGACAATGCTGTGGGAAAATGGACTTTTTACTCTGAACAAGGAAAAATATCATCTGTTTCTTATGGCCCTGAAGTAGAATTAAATTCAAGGAATAAAAAATCTACTAAAATTGATTTTGATGAAGACAAACTTTCCTCCATGTATTCTGTTGTTAAATCTGTTGAAATACCTGTAAAAAGTGGGGTAATTATGAATTGGTCTTCCGGATTATATTCAATCGGTAGCTTTAAGCAAAGGTCAAATTACTATACAACAGACAATTTATCAGGAGATACATCAACCGTACTACAAACAACCGTATCTCGTTCAAAAATTTGTATCGGCTCTCAAATGGCATTTGATTTTGCAGGGAATAATATATTTATCCCAACCATAAATCTTGGTGCTGCTGTTGATTTTTGGGATGAAAGAGACATCCATTTTTTAATTGGAGGCGGGTTGAAATTCAAAAAGTTCCCATTCATGAGTATAACAGCTGGCGTTGCATTTACACAGATTAATGTGTTGAATAAAGCTTTGCAGGTTGGTCAGTCTTATGATTCATATAATGACTTACTAGATGAATCAAATTTGCAAACTAAGAAATATGTCCCTGGGTATTTTGTTGGCTTAAATATAAATTTGTAAAATAGAAAAATTTTTAAATCTATTATAAGTTGTTTTATCTAGTATAATCATCTAATTTAAATTTCCATATTTAATAATGTGAAGATAATTATTTGCTTTCTTTTGTTTCTAATATTAACAACTGTTAAGGCCCAAACAGACTTCCCATCTTTAAAACAACAATATCTGGATTTCCGAAAGGCAGATAAACAAGATAGTGCCTTGTACATTGCAAGGAAAATGAATAAGTTGGCACTGAATGAACAATCTGACACGAGTTATTGGTACGCCTTGAGTTTGAGAGGTCAAGGGAACGTTTATGAAACAAAGGAGAACAATGATTCAACACTATTTTATTGGCTAAATGCGCTAAAGGTCTTTGAAAAGCACCACAGATTTACTGATGACCATGCAGCCAGTTTAAACTTGTTGGGGATATATAATAGAAAAATTGGACTTTATAAAACGGCTGAAGAATACTATCTTCAAAGTGCAAATATAAAACGTAGAAAAGGAGTTTGGAATCAATCTTATGCCTATTCCTTAAATAATTTAAGTTATTTGTAT
Source organism: Crocinitomicaceae bacterium (assembly GCA_044353285.1). Taxonomy (GTDB): domain Bacteria; phylum Bacteroidota; class Bacteroidia; order Flavobacteriales_D; family Crocinitomicaceae; genus UBA952. Next base: position 2,786 of record JBILCD010000168.1, read on the forward strand.
AATTCAATGGGAAGGTATCCTGAAGCTTTGTCTCTTGTTGATTCTTCACTTTTAATTCTTCAGAAAATTTATCCAGATGATTCGTTGAAATTATTCAATGAATTACATTCAAAAGCTGAAATATTATTAAATATTTCTGATTATGACGAATCTGAAAAGCTGTATTTTCAATGTAAATCATTGTGTAAAATAAATAATTTAGCAATAGAGAAATATATTAAACTCGAAAAAGACTTAGCACAATTGTATGTGAAAAAAGGAAAATATGCACAAGCTGAAGTTATTCTACTTCAGTTAGATTCTCTTGTAAATTTGAAAGAAAAGAATAAAGAGATCTATCAGTTATCTGCTGAAATAAAATACACACTAGGAAAAATTAAATCGATTACTGGTCAATTTAATGAAGCGTTATCCTATTATGAAGAGGCATTAAAAATAAGAAGAACTAATTTACCCAAAAATCATCCTGATATTGCCGAAAGCTTATCAAGTTTTGGTGTTTTACATGCCAAACTAGGTGAATACGACTTAGCTCATAACTATTATCAAGAAGCATTGGAGATTCTCAAAATTTCTCTTGGAGAAATACATCCGAAATATGCCGAGAGTCTTAATGCAATTGGTTCGCTTAATTTAGAATTAGGTGATTTTAAATTAGCAGAAGTACAAATGTTAGCGGCGCTGGAAATCAGAAAAAAAGCCTTAGGAGAAGAACACCCTGGATACGCTCTAAATATGAACTCCTTAGGTAGGTTATATAGAACTAAAGCTGATTACGCTCAATCTGAGTATTTTTTCAAAAGATCCTTAGAAATTCGAATGAAAATTAATAAAGGCGAAAAATCTGATGATATAGTCACAAGCAAGAATTATTTGGGTTACTTATACTTTTTGATGGGTAGATATTCCGAATCAGAAACATTTCTAATAGATTCCTATCGGATGAGAAAAGAATTGGAGATGGCTGAAAACCCCATTTATGCCATGAATTTATATAATCTCGGTATGTTATATTATAAACTTAAAAAATATAATTTATCCGAAGAATATTTACTTCAGTCAATTGATATTAGGAAACGTTTATTTGGTGAAAACAACAACGAATTAATTGCCAGTAAGCTTGCGCTTTCAAAACTTTTTTTAAAAACTAATAGATTGGAGGAGGCATTTTCAATATTGGAAATTATTTTCAATAATAAATTAGAAAATATTTCAAGCAACTTTGAATGGTTAGGGGAATCGCAAAAAGAACTTTATTGGAAAAAAGAAGAGGTCTTTTACGACCAACTATCATGGCTTGCTAACGAATCGTTTGCGATTTCTCCTAAATTTTCAACCTTAAGCTACAACGCAGCATTGGTATCAAAAAGCAAATTACTTGAGTCTAAAATAGCGAATGACAATTATTATCGGGAAATTGAAGAAACACGTGAAAAATTGGGAAATGCTAAGCGAATAGTAGCTAAAATGGAATCAGATGGCATTAATGATCAAGTTCTGTTTAAAAAATCAAAGCACGAAGCCGATTCATTGGATAAAAGACTTATCCAAAGTTGGCCTGAGTATGCGCAACAAAAGAAAAACTTATCAATTACTTGGGATCAAGTGCAGCAAAATCTAGATCAAGGCGAAGCTGCAATCGAATTTGTTCGTTTCAAAAATGAGGATGACTCCTTGTATTACTATAATGCTTTAATAGTAAAACCGGGAGAAAAATATCCAATTCTCGTTAAGCTTTGTAAAGAAGGTGAGTTAAAATTGATTAAACCAACTTCAGGATTTAGTGCGTATTATCCACTTGTTTGGCAACCATTAGAAAACGTATTGAAGGACGTTAAAACCATCTATTATTCGCCAACAGGAGAATTGTATAATATTCCATTTCATGCCTTGTATGCACAAAAAGAAAATGGTGACCAAAAACTCGATGAACAAACAAATAAAAGAGGGGTAGTTGTTGAATCTCAAACGGTAAAAGTGGAAAGCCAGGCTGAGTACTTAATTGATCGGTTTACCATGCATCAACTCACTTCTACACGATATTTGGCGATGGGTCTGAAACAAAAGGAACAAGAACCTATTGCGAAGTCTATTGCCATGGTTGGAGGTGTGAATTATGATTTCTTAAATACCAAAGATGCTAAACCTAAAAAGCAAAAAGGTAAGAACAATTCAAAACGAAGTAGCCAATCGGCATCTGGGAAATTAGCGTATTTGGAGGGTACAAAATTAGAAACAGAAACTATCAAGGATTCCGTGCAATCTAAGCAATGGAAAATTGAGTTATTTTCATCTAATGATGCTACAGAGGATAATTTAATACGCTTGGAAGGAAGACATGCCAAAAGTATCCTACATATTGCCACCCACGGCTACGCGTTCCCTGAATACAATTTCAACGACACAACAGCAGGAAAAAACTCATTAAGTTATAGTTATCGCTACAGCACCAATCCAATGGTTCGCAGTGGCCTTATTCTCGCAGGAGGTAATTGGGCTTGGACAGGAAGTGATACCCTCACCAAACTCGGCGCGGAACAAAATGGAATTCTTACCGCATTAGAAGTTTCTCAACTTAATCTCAAAAAAACCAAACTCGTCGTACTTTCCGCCTGCGAAACCGGTCTTGGAAAAATCGAAGGCTCGGAAGGAACCTTTGGTCTCAAGCGTGGATTTAAACTCGCCGGCGCAGAGCAAATTATCGTTTCCCTATGGTCCGTTCCCGACAAAGAAACCATGGAAC
>JBILCD010000169.1:0-5508 GCA_044353285.1 Crocinitomicaceae bacterium
TATAGATATAGGTTATTTTTTAGTGATTAAGTTAGATTGAATTAGTAAGGTTTTGACATTAAGACCCGCTTACCAATATAAATTAGAATAATTAGGCATATTTGCTCAGCATTAACTTGGTATGTAGGCAAATAAAAAATCAGTTTTAAAGCTTAATCGCTAAAGAGTGAAGCGACAAATAAGTTCCGATCAAAAAGCTGAAGATCTTCCATTTTTTCGCCAACACCAATATATTTGACTGGGATATTCATTTGATCAGAGATACCAATAACTACCCCGCCTTTCGCAGTGCCATCTAATTTAGTTACTGCAAGCGCATTTATTTCTGTAGCCTGCGAGAATTGTTTTGCTTGTTCGAATGCATTTTGACCTGTCGATCCATCAATCACCAAAAGTATTTCATGTGGTGCACCCGGTACAACCTTACCCATGACATTTTTTATCTTCGATAATTCATTCATTAGGTTGATTTTGTTGTGCAAACGACCAGCTGTATCGATAATAACTACATCAGCACCTTGGGATTTCGCTGATTGTAGAGTATCAAAAGCAACGCTCGCCGGATCTGCATTCATTCCTTGTTGTACAATTGGCACACCAACGCGCTCAGCCCAGATAATTAATTGGTCAACGGCTGCCGCTCTAAATGTATCAGAAGCTCCGAGAACGACTTTCTTTCCTGCTTTTTTAAATTGGTAGGCGAGTTTTCCAATACTGGTCGTTTTTCCAACGCCGTTAACACCTACTACCATGATAACATATGGTTTGGCATCAGGGATGTCTGTTTGCTCTGCACTAAATCCTTTAAGTGGGTTTTCAGCTAACAGAGAGATGATTTCTTCTTTTAAAATTCGTTGAATTTCATCGGTATTTAGAACTTTGTCTTTAGCGATTCTTTCTTGAATTCGTTTGATAATTTTAAGGGTTGTTTCAACGCCTACATCAGAGGTAATAAGAATCTCTTCCAGGTTGTCGAGAACTTCATCATCCACGCTTGATTTACCTAATACAGCGCGTTTTATTTTATCAAGAAATGATTGTTTTGTCTTCTCTAACCCTTGGTCAAGTGTTTCTTTTTTAGATCGCGAAAAAAAGTCAAATAGTCCCATAATATGTTAAAAAAAAAGCTTCCTTTTCGAGGAAGCTTGTACATATGTTTTTTAATTCATTAGTTCTTAGTAAACCACTCTTTTACTTTGTCGTTATGAACGATTTCTTCTTTGAAGGTGTAAGATCCAGTCTTATCAGACTTTACCATTTTAATCACTTTCGTATGCTCTTTTCCACCACCTTTTTGTAGGGATGCTACAACTTTCTTTGCCATGGTCTATTTATTTAATTTCTTTATGAAGTGTATATTTCTTTAAGATTGGATTAAATTTCTTTATCTCCATTCTGTCAGGGGTATTTTTTCGATTCTTGGTGGTTATGTAGCGTGATGTACCGGCCATACCTGTTGTTTTATGCTCGGTGCATTCTAGTATAACTTGAATTCTATTCCCTTTTGCTTTCTTTGCCATTTTGATTTACTTAATGCTATTTAATTCGCTTATTTTAAATATCCTTTTTCTTTTGCTTCTTTCAAACAAGCAATAATTCCTTTCTTATTGATTGTACGCAATGCAGAGGTCGATATCTTTAACGTTACAAATCGATCTTCTTCAGGAATAAAGAATTTTTTAGTAATAAGGTTAGGATAGAAGCGACGCTTCGTTTTGCGGTTGGAGTGGGAAACGTTGTTCCCAGTTAAAACTGACTTTCCTGTTAATTGACAAACTCGTGACATGTATATATTTTTACTTGTAATGCTATAAGCGGGTGCAAAGAAAACACTTTTTTCCAATAAATACAACTTAAAGTTAATTTTTTTTTAATTTTTCTTGTCTAAATTGTAAGGTTGTATCTTAATAAATACGCAGTGTTGCTCAAGAAAAAAGCGTCGCAATTTTTTCTTTAAATGGATTAAGGCAAGGAAAGGAACTCATAGCGCAAAAAATTAAGCGCTGCTGCAACGGTCATGGTGAGATTTCGCTCCCTATTATCTCCAAATTGAAATGATTTAACGCGTGTTTTTTCTTTTGATGCTATAGCAATCCATACTAAGCCGACAGGTTTCTCATTTGTGCCTCCAGATGGTCCTGCGATTCCGGTTGTGGAGACGCAAACATCTACCTCTAAAATTTTTCTTCCGCCTTCTGCCATTGCACAGGCTACCTCTTGGCTAACGGCTCCATGCCTTGAGATCAAATTTGGATCTACACCTGCCATTTTGGATTTAAGTGCGTTACTGTAGCTTAAAATTGACCCTTGATAGTATTCTGAAGCACCTGAAATAGTGGTGAGTTGGTGTGCTAATAAACCAGCCGTACAGCTTTCTACTGTACCAATTTTAAGATCTTGACCAACTAATAATTTGGCGACAACTTCGGCTAAGGTTTCATTTTCGTATCCATACAATGCTTCTGGAATAATGGATTCAAGTTCTTTAAAATAGCGATTGATTTTTTCGGCATCTGCTGCTCCTTTGTAGGAGTTTATTCTCAATTTAACGAAGCCCGGAGAGGGTAAATAGGCTAATTGAAGGGAATCTGCATCCAATGCTTTTTCCCAATCCCTTATCTTTTCTGCTAAAAATGATTCTCCAATACCTTGTGTATGAGCTGTTTTGAAATATAATGCGGATGGATTATATTTTTTGGTGAGCAGTGGTAGTAATTCTTCCTCGACAATGGACTTCATTTCGTAAGGAACACCAGGAAGACTAATAACAACTTGTTTTCCGCTGTTGATCCACATACCAGCTGCCGTTCCATTTTTATTGCGTAACACTGTGCATCCATCGGGTAACATTGCTTGTAGACGATTACTTTCTAACATTGGCCGATTTCGGTTCTTAAAGTATCCTTCAATGTGATCCAAGGTTTCTTGGTGCATCTTTAATGTTAATCCATAATGTGCTGCAAGTGTGTGTTTTGTTATATCGTCATTCGTTGGACCTAAACCTCCAGTGATAATAACACAATCTGTATCGTTCGAAATGGCAACTAAGGCGCTGATTATTTCCGATGCTTGATCAGAAATAGTGGTTGTTTTTGTTATTCTTGCACCAAAGTTACTTAAGGTTTGCCCCAACCATGCCGCATTCGTATTTATGGTTTGTCCGATGAGTAATTCGTCGCCAATTGAAATTAATTCTACCTTCATTTTTTCACGAATTTAGCGATTGATTCAATATGTCCTGTATGCGGAAATTGGTCTACTAAGCTATAATTTTCAATGCTATATCCTGCATCGATGAGTAAAGAGGCATCACGCGCTTGAGTCGATGGATTGCAGGAAATATAGACAATGACTTTTGCGCCTAAATTAATAACTTTTTGTAATGTTTTAGGGGATATTCCTGCTCTTGGAGGGTCTAAAATTAAGGCAGCAATTTTCCCTTCTAAATCGGGATGTTCCTTTAAGAATTTCCCCACATCTAAGGGGATAAATTGGATAGAATGTAAGCCATTAATGGCAGCATTTCGTCGAGCATCTTTAATGGCTTCTTCTACAATGTCCACGCCTATAATGGTGAGCGATTGGTTGCGTTTTGCGATAAGTTGGGCAATTGTTCCTGTTCCACAGAATAAATCCAACACGACACTATTTGAGCTTATGTCTTCCAAACCTAAATAATCAATGGCTCGCTTATAAAGTAATTCAGCACAAAGAGGATTGGTTTGAAAAAAACTCTCCATGCTTATTTCAAATCGAAGGTTATTGATGGTCTCTTCAATGACAGCTTTTCCGTAGAGCAGTTTTGTTTCACCATTTTCCATCTTTGCACGATCAGCGACATTGTCATTAATGGTATGCTGTATTCCTGCTATTCTATCGCCAAATTGAGCAATGATAAAAGCAACAAAAGCCTTGCGATCAAATTTACTTAAGCCCATTGAAGATGTTACAAGGTTGACCAATAATAGATTGGATCGAAACGATTTCCGTATCACAATATGCCTAAAAAACCCTTCTTTTTTTGGGGGATGCCAGGCTGGCAAGTTGGTTTTGTGAAGAAATTCTCGGATGGCAATTAACTTACTTTCCCATTCTTCATCGAATAATCCGCTCGGTTTATTTAGGCTTTCTACTTTCCACCATGTGCCTCTACGTTTAAACCCAAGTGCAAATGCGTCGTCTTTTTCTTCTCCTGTTAAAACACAATGCTCGATGGAAGAAAAACTGTATTCCATTTTATTTCTATAAAAGTAGTGGTGGGGAGAAGCGATAAATCCATCGTATTTTTCATGTATATTTTTACACCCAGAAATTCGAGAAAAGGTATCAAGTGTAGCAGCTTCTTTTACTTTTTCTTGAAGCTGAGGCGGCACGTAAATATAAGGTCCTCCAGAAATTTCTTGAAAATCTGACACTTTTTCATCTACGGATCGGGTAATAACTTCAAGCAGTTTTCCTTCCGCGTGATTTTTACGTTTAACATCAATTTTCGCGCGTACAAGTTGCCCCGGAAATGTATTATCAACAAAAACGACGAAATGCGAATCGTCAATAGGTACCTTAGCAATACCCCTTCCGCCGAATCCGTATGCGGTAATAAGTAACTCAACAATTTCCCCCTTACTAAACATGTTAAATCATACCACGTATTACGCCCTTATCAGATTTTTCGATGAAATCAATGATTTCATTTCGCAAAATAGAGTCAGCAACCGTATCTTTTATGAGTTGTATGGCTTTGGAAATATTACTATTTTGAATATAGATTATTCGGTAAATATCTTCAATACTTCGAACTTCCTCATCTGTGAACCCTCTTCGACGCAGTCCAACAGAATTAACACCGGCAAAGGTCAAGGGTTCACGAGCTGCTTTAATAAAAGGAGGCACGTCTTTTCGGATTAATGACGCACCGCCAATGAATGCATGGCGCCCGATATGTACAAATTGCTGCGCAGCAACTTTTCCTTCTAGAATAGCAAAATCATCAATAGTAACGTGTCCTGACAGTCCAGTATAACTTGCGAGAATAACATTGTTCCCAATTTGGCAATCATGTGCAACATGAACGTAGGTCATGAGCAAGCAATTATTTCCGATGCTAGTTTTCCATTTATCTTTAGTGGCCCTATGAATCGTAACGCATTCTCGAATCACAGTGTTATTTCCAATCTCAACCGTGGTGTCCTCACCTTCAAATTTCAGGTCTTGGGGAATCACACCAATTACAGCACCTGGAAAAATTTCGCAAAAACTTCCTATTTTAGTCCCTGAATAGATTGAAACATTGGAGTGTATTTTCGTTCCTTCACCGATACTCACATTATCTTGTATGGTAGTAAACGGACCAACTTCAACGGTATCGTGCAATTGAGCATTTGGTGAAATAACTGCGAGTGGACTTTTCATTTATTCTTTGTCTTTGGTAACAAGTGCGAGCATTTCAGCTTCCATAACTACCTCTCCATTTACATAGGCTAAGCCTTTCATTTCAACCAATCCTCTTCG
>JBILCD010000003.1:0-39226 GCA_044353285.1 Crocinitomicaceae bacterium
CCTAAAACATTTGAAGTTAGAAGAGACTTCTCTTTATTGATTGATGAAGCGACATCCTACAAAGACATTGAACGCATTGCCTACGATTCAGAAAAGCACTTGCTTAAGAGCGTTCGTTTGTTTGATGTATATGAAGGGGAGAAAATAGAGGCGGGAAAGAAATCATATGCTGTTTCGTTCCACTTTCAAGATACAGAGCGAACCTTAACCGATCAGGTTATTGATGCCTGCATGGAAAAAATACGAAAAAACCTTGAGAAAACTGCCGGAGCAAGCTTGCGATAATCAGTTAATTAAGGCTATCTAGAAATCGCTCTAAATTAACATTTCCTACCAAATCATCAGCCCCGAGAATTAATACTGATCGACATTTATTTCGCTCAATCCATAAATCCAAATTGGATTTTCCAACTGCCAATGTTCCGTTTATATCGATATGCAAAATTGGTTTTTGGTATTTATCAAATTGCGTTCGAAGTTCTTGGACATCTTGTTTTAATACTTGATTTTGATTGAATATCAATAAACTATCAATAGACATTACATCTAAATTTCGATCCGCTAATTGCATTAAGTCATTGCAGCTACCTGTAGCCCAAGTTGAAATAGAATTAGAAAATTTAGAATTTAATTTAAGAATGATCCGATCGACTAGCATTTATTCAATTTAAGAGTGCGAAGATAGCAATATAAAGAACAATACACCTGTTTATTTTTAGGTATTATACCCTAAGATCTGTAAATAATCCATTGCGGTTTGTTCTTGACTAAACATCGAGGTTGTAATTTTACCGTCTTCATCACGATTAATGAGGATATGCTTGGGTTCAGGAATAAGGCAATGCTTCAATCCTCCAAATCCTCCAATGGTTTCTTGGTAAGCGCCTGTATTGAAGAATCCGATAAACAATTCTTTATTCTTGTCAAATTTGGGCAAGTAAATAGCATTGGAATGTTGTTCTGAATTATAATAATCGTCACTATCACACGTCAAGCCGCCAAGTAACACACGTTCATAATCATCATTCCATCGATTAATTGGCAACATGATGAACCGTTGATTGATAGCCCACGTATCTGGAAGATTAGTCATAAATGAAGAATCAATCATATTCCATTTCTCCCTATCATTTTGTTGTTTTTGATGGAGGATACTAAAGATAGCGCCACCACTTTCACCAACCGTAAAGGAACCAAATTCAGTTACTATATTAGGCTCAGGAATATCATTATCGGTACAAACACGCTTCACTTGGGTTAAAATTTCGCGCACCATGTAGGCATAATCAAAATCAAAGGCTAATGATTTTTTAATAGGGAAACCACCACCAATATTTAATGAATCTAATTCAGGACATAGTTTTTTTAAGTCACTGTAAATACGCAAACATTTTGTTAATTCATTCCAATAATAAGCGGTATCGTTGATGCCTGTATTGATAAAAAAGTGCAGCATTTTAACCTTAACTCTCGGATTGTCTTGCAGAATTGCTTTGTAAAAAGGTACAATTTCACGGTATCGGATACCCAATCTGGAGGTATAAAATTCAAATTTTGGCTCTTCCTCTGATGCAATACGAATTCCAATATTAATTTCACGATCAGTTCGAGATAGTAGTTGATTTAATTCATCGGTATTATCAACAACAGGAATAACTTGCACATGATCAAGATTCATCAACTTAACCATGTTATCAAGGTATAGTTTTGGTTTGTATCCATTACAGATAACAAATTTCCCCTTTTCGAATTTCCCTTCTTCGATTAATTTTAGCACAATATCAATATCAAAAGCCGAAGAAGTTTCGATGTGAACATCGTTCTTCATAACCTCATCTAAAACGAAAGAAAAATGATTACTTTTCGTACAATAGGAGTAATGGTATTTGCCTGAATACCCCAAATTATTTATTGCTTCACGAAACCAGCCTTTGGCACGTTGTATATTGTTTGAAATCTGTGGGAGATAATTAAACTTTAAGGGCGTTCCATATTCATTTATTAAACGCATCAGGTCTATTCCATGGAAAAATAGACGGTCCTCCCGTAAATTAAATTCATTTTGAGGAAAGTCAAATGTTTGATCAATTAAATCAATGTAGCGTGTTCTCATGTACGTTTGGTTTACCCTGTTTATTTATCCAATTCGACGATCAAATTTTCAAGTGGTCTAGCCACTACTGCATTCGCCCCCCATTCAACGATTGGACGCTGAATAAGTTTCGGATTTTTTAATAAAATATCGATAATGTCATCGTCGCTAAGAAATTTATCTTTTATCAGGGTTTTATAGACCAATTCTTCTTTACGAACGATAGCCAGTGGCAAAAGATTTAACTTAGAAAGAAGCGCTACAAGTTCTAGCTTAGTGAATGGTTCAGTAAGGTAGTTTCTTATTTCAAAAGTGTGTTTTTGTTCTTGCAAATAAGCTAAAGCACACCTACTTTTAGAACATCCCGGATGATGATAAATAATCATTGGCGTAATTAAATTTTGGTCAAAGATAAGGCAGATTCTACAATATATTTTCTAATAATAACGGATTAGATTCAAGCACTTTCGGCTGAGAAAGGAAAAGGGAATGAGCATTGCTGCCATGGTATAAAGTATTCCTTTAGGCAATCGATTCAGAAAGGTAAAATAAGTAGCCCGTTTTTGAAGAAACAAGGAGCTAAAAACCACGGAGCAGATCCAATTTCTTTTTTTCTTGAATTCAGGTCGCAATACATCCATTAAAATAATTATTCGATCATTTTCTGAAGAATTGTATGCCTCATGAACATATGCATCCATAAAGATTAGCCACTCTCCTTTTGTCCATGATTTTTCAATTCCTTTTACCTTGAGCCCACAAGTAGGTGCTTGAGCAGGAATTTGCAGACCAAAATGACAGCGAAAAATAGCATTGGTATCGCCACAATGGGGTGCAATCTTTGCTCCAGCTGCTAAGAAATTAAAGGATAGCGTCGTAATTTCAGGGTAGCGTAATAGCAATGCTGTGGCAACTGGAAAATGCTGCCTATTCTTTCGAAATTCAAGGTCCCACCATCGAAGAGATATCGTTTGATAAGCACCCTTTTTATCGACCATTGAATCCTTGAAATAAGGCTTAGGGGATCTTAATTCCGTAAATTGCTGCCATTCTAATAGAAGCTGCTCATAATTATTTTCAAAATCTAGCGCCCAATTGAAATCGCTAGGAACTTGAAAAGGGGCTTCTGAACCTTTATAATCAAACGAAAAATCGAATAAACTAAACCATATTTTTTTCGAAGCCATGAGTCAAAGATAAGGTGCTTTTATCGTTGTTAAAAACTCATTTGATTATCAAAGAATTTGAATGGAATTTCTTAGTACTTTTGAAATAACAAAAACAATCATGTCTTATCTCGAAGAATTAAACGAAAGCCAACGCATTGCAGTTGAGAATATTTTTGGTCCTACCATGGTCATTGCAGGCGCTGGATCCGGAAAAACGAGAGTCCTCACCTATCGTATTGCACATATGTTAAAAAATGATATTGACCCGTTTAATATTCTTTCCTTAACATTTACGAATAAAGCCGCTAAAGAAATGTCGGAGCGCATCAGTAAAATTTGCGGTGGACAAGAAGCAAAGAATATCACGATGGGTACCTTTCATGCTGTTTTTGCAAAAATATTACGCTATAATTCCGATCGAATTGGATTCCCCAGCAATTTTACAATTTACGATACCCAGGACAGCAAAAGTTTAATGAAAGATATTATCAAAGAACTAAACATCGACGATAAAACCTACAAACCGAGCAACGTACTAGGGCGAATTTCATCAGCAAAAAACAACCTGATATCAGCGCAAGCTTACGCCGACAATCCCGAAATACAATTGGAAGACAAACAATCGATGCGACCGGAAATTGGACGTATTTACAGGATTTATGCCAATCGATGTCAAAAAGCTGGCGCAATGGACTTTGATGACTTGCTTTATTTTACCAATGTACTTTTACGTGATTTTCCAGATGTATTGCATTATTACCAGCAAAAATTTCGCTACATCTTAGTTGATGAGTACCAGGATACCAATTATGCTCAATACTTAATCGTTAAAAAAATTGCCGCTTCATACGAAAATATATGTGTCGTTGGCGATGATGCTCAAAGCATTTATTCTTTTCGTGGAGCCAACATTAAAAACATTCTGAATTTTCGGCAAGATTATCCCGACTATAAACTTTTTAAGTTGGAGCAAAATTATCGAAGCACCAAAAATATTGTCGAAGCAGCCAATAGCGTCATAAAAAAAAATAAGGATCAGATAAATAAAGTCGTTTGGACCGACAACGGTATTGGACAAAAAATTACCGTTTTGCGCACCTTAACTGATAATGAGGAAGGCCGCGCAATTACCAATAAAATCAATACGCTCAAAGAATCGATAGAACAAACATATAATAATTTCGCTATACTTTATCGCACGAATAAGCAATCAAGATCATTTGAAGAATCCCTTCGTAAATTAAACATTCCATACAAAATTTACGGTGGCATCTCGTTTTATCAACGCAAAGAAATAAAAGACATCCTTGCCTATTTTAGATTGACCACTAATCCAAGAGATGAAGAAGCATTAAAACGTGTTATTAATTATCCCAAAAGAGCAATTGGAAAAACAAGCGTTGAAAACATCATCATAAGTGCTAATAAATACAGTGTTAGCATGTGGGATGTGATCAATGATTTCGATACCTACCCTGCTGATGTTAACGGTCCTACAAAAGCTAGAATTTACGAATTTGTAACCATGATTAATAGTTTTGGAGCCGAATTAAATAAACTAGATGCCTTTACCTTAGCCGAAAGAATCACGAAATCTTCTGGCATTCTGAAAGAGTTAAACGACGAAAAAACAAAAGGTCCTGAAGAAGTAGAGCGCGTTCAAAATATGGAAGAATTATTGGCGGGTATTAAAGAATTTGTTAATTCAGGTGAGGAAGATGAAATTAGGACCTTAGCTGATTTTATGATTGATGTGGCACTTTTAACCGATGTGGACCAAGAAAAACCAGACGAACGGAACCATGTTTCCCTCATGACGATTCATGCCAGTAAAGGGCTAGAATTTCCACATGTATTTGTAGTAGGCCTTGAGGAAAATTTGTTCCCCTCCCAAATGGCCCTAAATTCGAGAAGTGAATTAGAAGAAGAACGTAGGCTTTTTTATGTCGCAGTAACAAGAGCAATGACAAGCTGCACCCTTTCATACGCTGGCTCCAGATTTACTTGGGGCCAAGCGGTGATGTGTGAACCGAGTAGATTTATTGATGAAATTGATCAACAGTTCCTGCACTTCGAAACACCATCAAGAGGACAAGGGCGCTCACTAATGGGAAGTGGGTTTCAAGCAAAAAGCGGTGGACTAAATAAGCCTTTTGAGCGGCAAGGTCAGAAATTAACTGCTGTAAAAGATATAAATCAAACTAGCCATAACAATCCAAGTAACAGCGATAAAATAATGGTGGGGACAAACGTCGTGCATGAACGATTTGGTAAAGGGAAAGTTACCAACCTAGAACATAGTGGTGCCGACCAAAAAGCAGTGATATTTTTTCCTCATCACGGAAGTAAAACAATGCTGTTGAGCTTCGCTAAGCTGACAATAGTTGACGAATGATTAAGTCCTCTGTTAGCGCAACCAATAATTAAATTTTAAGGACTCCGAAGAATTGTTCGTAGGTACCATCAAAAATTGTGGGCGCGTATAATTCGTGATTTTTACACGAGTAGAAAATAATATCTCATCGCGAGAAAGTAATACTTCCGCTTCATCATTTAAGGCCAAACCGTTCATCATTGCATCAAACATTGCTTGATCAACGCGGTATCCATTGCACGCAATTACCTCATCATTCACACTCAAGCCCGCATCTTCTGCAGCAGAAGCAGCACGGATATTTTTGATAATTACTTTTCCTCCAATATTTTGAACAGTTGCGCCAAAGGAAGGCTTCGTTAGCGCATTTTGCGTTACCTGGACCCCTATTTTTAAAAAATAATCGTTAAAAGGAATTATTTCCGTTCCGTTAATGTGTCGCTTAAAAAAATCATCCATGTCATGACCGGTAAATACCGCCAATTCACTTTTAAATTCAGCCTCTGTGAACCCACGATTTTTACCCTCATAATAAGTTTTGTATAGATGCTGCATAAAATGATCTAAGCATTTTTCTCCCTTATATTTATCGATGATCATCGCATCAAATACAGCGGCCAATACACAACCCCGAGAATAATACGACATGCTTGTATTGGAACTGTTTTCATTGGGACGATACGACTTTATCCAAGCATCAAAGCTAGAATGCGCTACAGGCTGAACACGTGAACCTACACTTCCCTCAGCATAATTCATAAGGCTTTGTAATTTTGTAAGAAATTCGGCTTGAGAATAATATCCCGAACGGAGCATGATGAGTTCATCATAATACGAGGTAAATCCCTCCATTACCCACAATAACGAAGTGTAGACCTCATTGTCGTAATCAAAAGGACCTAGTTCTATCGGACGAATTCGTTTAACATTCCATAAATGAAAATATTCATGTGCCACTAAGTTCAAAAAACCAATGTATTCTGGACCAGAATACGTCCAACGATTGACGCTCAGGGTGGTAGAGTTTGTGTGCTCCAATCCACCTTGACCATCCACAACATTGTGAATGATGAATAAATAATTTTTATTCGGGTTAGCGCCAAAAACCGCAGTTTCCTTTTCAATAATGTTGGCCATGTCCTTTTTAAGATCCGAGATCGTATAATTAGCATCGCCATACATAGCAACAGTATGTTTTACACCTGCTGCCATAAATTCAAACACATCTTGATTACCAATTTCAATCGGACAATCCACCAATTGATCATAATTATCAAACGTAAAAGTTTGGGAAGCATTCGCCTGCTGCTCAAGTGGTGCTGGCCTTAGAGCGGTATTTATTTTCTTAAATGTTTCGAATGGAAAAATACGTAGCGTACCGTTCATATTTTTATAATTATCAAGATACATGAATATACCTGAACCACTTATGTAGGCATGCGATAAGTCTAAAAAGGAAGTCCTTACAGATAATTCAAATGAATAAACTTCGTATCGAATCTTCATGGATTTGATACCCTTTGTATTTATTTCCCAAGCATTTTTAGATAGTTTCTCTACTGTAATCTCATTTCCCTTCTCATCAAAGGCTTTAACTAAATTGATATTTTTAGAAAATTCACGCACTAAATAAGAACCCGGAGCCCAAACAGGCAACTTAATCACCAGGGACTTTTGATTAATGTTTGAAAGTGACATTTCAACTTCAAAATAGTGATTTTGAGGTTTAGTCATGCTTACTGAATAAGCGATATCGATTGACCAAGAAAGAAAAGTGGTCACCGAGAAAAGAATTCCAAGAAAAAATTTCATTTAATTAATGTTAATCATGTTAGCAATCTTTTTTGCTGATTCTATTAAGGCCTCAACAGGTTCATTTCCATACGCCAAAGCGACTCCCATCCTTCTATTAACCCGCGTAGAAGGCTTGCCAAAAATACGAAAATCTGAATTCGGAAATTTAGCAGCATCCTCAAGTCCTGTAATTATTGGAAAATCCTCCTTGTTATCGTTCGCTAAAATTACGGCGCTTGCTCCATTTTTCGCTAAGGTAATTTCAGTTACCGGAATTCCTAAAATCGCCCTGGCATGTAATTCAAACTCAGAAAAATTTTGTGTGCCCCCAAGCGTAACCATACCTGTATCGTGGGGCCTTGGAGATAATTCTGAAAAAACCGCACCCGTTTTTGTAATAAAAAACTCTACTCCCCAAATTCCTTGCCCCCCCAAAGCAGCCGTAACTAGCGCCGCCATTTCTTGAGCCTCTTGGAGATGAGAAGGATTCATTGGCATAGGCTGCCAACTTTCTTGGTAATCTCCTCGCTCCTGCCGATGTCCAATTGGCGGGCAGAATAAGGTATGACCATTTTTTTGAGTGAGCGTTAACAGCGTAATTTCGTAATCAAAATCGACGAACGATTCTACAATTATTTCCTTTAGGTCGCCACGAGAACCTTCCATCGCATACTTCCACGATTTTTCGATATCTTCTATAGAACGAATGACACTCTGACCCTTACCAGAACTTGACATTAAAGGCTTTACCACGCAAGGCATACCACATGCGGCAACGCCGGCTGTCAACTCTTCTAAACTAGTAGCATAGCGATAAGTAGCCGTTTTAATTCCGAGTTCCTTAGATGCAAGATCTCGAATTGCTTTGCGATTCATGGTGAAATTTGCTGCTTTCGCACTCGGAACAACATGAATACCTTGTTTTTCATAATCATAAAAACGTTCTGTGCGAATCGCCTCGATCTCTGGAACAATAATATCCGGCTTAAAATCAGCCACTAAGGAATCAAGCGCTTTTGCATCAAGCATATTGATGACTGCACATTCATGCGCAACCTGCATAGCAGGCGCATTTGGATAACTATCGACCGCCATAACATATTGACCAAGTCGTTGGCAAGCAATAACAAACTCTTTCCCTAGCTCCCCTGAACCCAATAGTAAGATACGTTTTCTCATGATACAAATATAAAACTCAATGTTCGTTAAAATTTATTATTTTAGCATAAATTAGAAAAAACAAATCTAAATGGTAACTTTGGCTTAATGTTAAGTGAACAATTTAATAACCTAATACGTGCCTTTACCCCCATCCACTTAGAACAAATGGACAGGGTTAAATTAATGAACCGTGTAGATACAAAATTTGCTTTTGATCTTACGATTCTTTCTGATATTCTGCCAGAATTAGTTGAAAATTACGCCATATTAGAAATCAACAGCGTGAGAACACCGAGTTACCAAAGTCAATATTTCGATGATCAAAACCTCACATTTTACAAGGATCATCATAACGGCAGAACCAATCGCTTTAAAGTACGCATCAGGAAATATATTGAGTCAAATTTATTATTCCTAGAAATCAAACATAAGTTTAAAGGTCGTACGATTAAAAAAAGAATAGAAGTAGATGATTTCAAGGTTAATTTGACCAGTGAAATGAATGCTTTTATCAGTGATAATAAAGCGGCAAAATCAGCTTTAATGCCAATTTTAGAAAATGCTTTTCATCGAATAACATTGGTTAATAAAACAAAAAATGAGCGTCTCACCTTAGATTTTGACCTGTCCTTTAAGCGAGATAATACAACGAAGGAATTTAAAAATCTAGTTATAGCGGAATTAAAACAGGAAAAAATTGACCGAACATCACCTTTTTTTGTGGCGATGAAGAATAGAATCATTCGGCCGTATCGTTTAAGTAAATATTGTTTGGGTGCCATGGCACTTTACGAAAAGGAAAAAATAAAAATAAACCGATTTAAAAGAAAATACATTTATCTCCAAAAAATAGAAAAATATGCTTGCTAACTTCATAACCCTGGCCAAAGGGGATAACCCAATTGTTCAACAAACTGTCGATTCCATGTTTACATGGAACAATTCGGATCTGTACACCCTGCTAATACGTTTAGCGATTAATACCGTCATCTTAACCTTGATTATTCGTTTTCTTTATTATCCAAAAACAAAACGAAAAGATTATTTATTTACGTATTACCTAATTGGCTTTATTACATTTTTCCTGTGTTTTGGCCTAAAGAAATTAGACATTGACACCGGAATGGGCCTTGGCTTATTTGCTATTTTTGGTATCATTCGCTATCGAACGGATGCCATTGAAATCAAAGAAATGACCTATCTTTTTGTGATCATTGGGCTCAGCGTTGTGAATGCGTTATTGGCAACTCCATCCATAGTGACAAAAGATTTATTTCAGATTAACTTAGTTGAAATGGGATTAATAAATCTTTCAATTGTCTTGATCATTTTTATCTTAGAATACATTTGGCTGGTAAAACATGAAACGAGAAAAACCATCAACTACGAACGCATCGATTTAATCCATGTTGATCGCTATGAAGAGATGAAAAACGATCTGGAAAAAAGAACAGGCCTTCAAATTAACAGATTTGAAATCGGTAAAATTGATTTCCTCAACGATACTGCGCAAGTTAGAATTTATTATTATGCCGATGATCAAGCCTTATCTGATTATCATACCAGCTAATATTATTTCCAAGAATGATGATTTCTTAACGAGATTCCGCTAAATTTGAGCATGGTGATGCTTCGCTGGATTTTGTTTCCATTTTCAATTATATACTGGCTAATTGGTAGTGCTCGTAATGCACTATATAATTATAAGATTCTTCAGTCGAAACAACCAACAATTCCATCGATCTGCATTGGCAATTTAAGCGTTGGAGGAACGGGTAAATCGCCCATGACGAATTATTTAATTCAACTCCTAAAAAGTGAACAGGAAGTAATTGTTCTTTCAAGAGGCTACGGTCGCAGTAGCTCCGGATTTTTACTTGTGAATGAATCACATTCAAGTCAGGATGTTGGGGATGAGCCACTGGCGTATAAATTAGAACACAGCGAATCCATTTCAGTTGCCGTTGCTGAAAATCGATGGAAAGGAATTGAAGCGCTTGCCCCATTTACACAGAAATCCGTTTTATTGCTAGATGATGCTTATCAACATCGATCAGTATGCCCGGGTTTTACAGTGCTACTGAGTACCTATGATGCTCCATTCTACAACGACTTTGTACTTCCAACTGGTAATTTACGCGAAGGAAGAAGAGGCGCAAATCGAGCTGATATCATCATTATTACCAAATGTCCAAAAGACATGTCTCAACAACAAAAACAAGTCGTGTTGGATAAATTAGCGAAATACAAGAAAAAAGTCTTTTTTTCATCAATTACCTACTCACCTATTATTCCAATCGGAAAACTGCAGGTAACAGACTTTGACCAGGTGCTTTTAGTAACAGGCATAGCCAATCCTTTTCCATTACTTGAACACTTGAAAAATAGTCACAAAATAGCGCATATCAACTTTCCCGACCATCACAATTATAGCGCGAAAGACTTGGTCAATATTCACCAAAAATTTGATACCTTTGTAAACGGAAAAAGTATACTTGTTACTACTTCTAAAGATTATATGCGATTAAAAAATGCATTTGATGAAAACGAATTATCCAATTATCCTTGGTATATTCAACCCATGTCAGTCGAAATTGAAAATGAAAATGAATTTAATCAATTAATTAAGCATTATGTTAGAAAAATTTAAAGAATCCGTTGCCTATATCAAAAGCCAAACAAAAGTAAACCCAAGCGTCGGGATAATTCTAGGGACAGGACTTGGTGGGCTTGTAAAAGAAATCAAAATCATAGATGAGATTCCTTATGAAAACATTCCGAATTTTCCAGTATCAACTGTAGAAAGTCATTCTGGAAAATTAATTTTTGGTGAACTGGGCGGTAAGCATGTCGTTGCTATGCAAGGACGTTTTCACTATTATGAAGGGTATTCCTTACAGCAAGTCACCTTCCCCGTTCGTGTTATGAAATTATTGGGTATTGAAAAACTTTTTGTTTCCAATGCATCAGGGGGTGTAAATCCTGACTTTGAAATAGGTGAAATCATGATTATGAATGATCACATTAATTTATTTCCGGGTAATCCATTGATTGGTAAAAATATCGATGAAATGGGTCCACGCTTCCCCGATATGTCAGATGCATACGATGAAAATATGATTGAACTTGCCGTTCAAATTGCCAAGGAGAATAATATTCGTGTTGCTGTTGGATGCTATGCAGGAATGACTGGCCCAACGCTTGAAACGCCTTCAGAATATAAATACGTCCGAATTATTGGAGCTGATGCAGTTGGAATGTCTACCGTTCCAGAAGTAATTGTTGCTCGACACATGGAGATTCCTTGTTTTGCCATCTCCATCATTACTGATTTAGGGGTGCCAGGCAAAATTGAAAAAGTTAGTGTGCAGGATGTTATCAATGTCGCAAGCAAGCAAGAACCGAAAATGACAATTATCATGAAAGAATTAATTGCACGAAGTTAAAATGAATCAAAGCATCCGTGATAAATATGATGTAATTATTGGCCTTGAGGTTCATGCCCAAATGCTCACTAAGTCCAAAGCTTACTCAAACGATTGCAATGAATTTGGCGCAACACCCAATACAAATGTGAGCGCTATTACACTTGGACATCCAGGCACATTACCTGTAATGAATAAAAAAACAATCGAGTATGCCATTCGATTAGGACTTTCATGTCAGAGTGAAATTGCACGAAATCAATATTTTGCCAGGAAAAATTATTTCTACCCTGATTTACCGAAAGGATACCAAATCACACAAGATAAAACACCGATATGCGTGGGTGGGCAAGTCATCATTAAAGATGATAATGGTAAGGAAAAGACCATCGGAATTACCAGAATACACATGGAAGAAGATGCTGGAAAAAGCATTCATGATGTTGATGTATACGATACCTTAGTAGATTTAAATCGTGCAGGTGTCCCACTGCTTGAAATAGTTTCCGAACCTGATATGCGCTCCTCGAGTGAAGCATATAATTTTGTAACAGAAATTAGGAAGCTAGTACGCTATTTAGAAATTTGCGATGGAAATATGGAGGAAGGTTCACTGCGTTGTGATGCAAATGTCTCTGTAAACCTTAAGGGTGCAAAATCCTTTGGGACAAAAGTGGAAGTTAAAAATATGAATTCCATCAAAAATGTTCAAAAAGCGATTGAATTTGAAGTCATACGGCAAATCGAATTAGTAGAGAAACAAGAAAAGGTGCGGCAAGAAACACGTTCTTTTGATGCCTTAAAAAACATAACTATCGCGATGCGAGCAAAGGAAGCGGCAAATGATTATCGTTACTTTCCTGAACCCGATTTGCCACCATTAGTCATAAGCCAGAAAGATATAGATGCGATTTCAGCAACGATGCCCCCACTTCCAAGAACACTTTACCTTAAATATACAAATGAGCTTGGATTAACAGATTACGATGCAATGAATATCACCGATAACAAAGCCATTGCATTGTATTTTGAGGAATTATTAAAACATACAAAAAATGCCAAAGTAGCAGCCAATTGGTTAATGGGTGAAATAAAATCATACTTAAATGAAAATGGTGTTGAAATCACGGATTTCCCAATAAGTCCAGATAAAATAGCCGCCCTCATTCAACTGATTGATGAAGGGAAAGTATCGACGACAATTGCAGCGCAAAGAATTTTTCCCTTGCTGATTGAGTCGAATAAAAGTCCACTTGCTATTGCAGAAGATTTAAACTTATTTCAAGATTCCGGAGAAGATGTAATTGATGCCTACATTACAAAAGTAATTGAACTTAATCCCAACGAAATTGAACGTTACAAAGCTGGAGACAAGCAATTAATTGGTTTTTTCATGGGGCAGTTGATGAAAGTATCTGGAGGAAAGGCAGATCCAAAAAAAGCCAATGGATTATTACGTTCTAAACTTGATCTCTTATGAAAACACTTCTACTGATTTTATTTCCTTTACTATTGATTTTATTCGCTTGTGAGAATGAAGAAGCGGTAGAACCACTTGAGATTAATTTTCACGTTTCAGGAAAAGTTAGCAATGCAATCGGTCAAACCATTTCCATAATCAAACCAAGCAAAAATGGGAATGAATTAATAGCCAGCGCGAGAATAAAAAGTGATGGTTCATTCGCCATTGATGGAAATATTCCTGAGCTTGAAAAATACATTATGAAAATCGGTAATGAAGAAAAAAATAGTGTTCCCTTGGCACTCAACATAAAAGATCACCTCAAGATAAATACATCACTAGAAACCTTCAGCTATTCTCTAAATGCCTCAGGCACAGAATGGTCATCAACCATGAATGAGTATTTAACCTTACGTCATGAATTTGAATTAAAAATGGATGCAATCGCTAAAGAGCAAGAATCATTAAGTGAGGAAGAATTTACCATAAAACTTATTGACTCAAAGCAAAAAATAGAGGAGTTTTCAAGAGATAAAATAAAAAGTACGCCTGAAAGCCCTTATAATATTATTCTAAGCATGGAATTAATTCCCGTAAATGGATTTGAAAATTGGAATTTAGAAAATTTGAAATGTTTAGAAATCATGGTCACTGGATATCAAAATAAATACGGTGATACTCCTATTAGCCGATCCGTAGCGTCGCAATATGAACAGTTTTCAGCAGGATATGAGCAATATAAAGCAATCGAAAACGGCACAATGGCTGCACCAGATTTCACCTTGTCAACGCCGGAAGGAAAACCAATTTCACTTTCTTCCCTTAAAGGAAAAGTAGTACTAATCGATTTTTGGGCGTCTTGGTGTGGACCATGTAGAAAAGAGAATCCAAACTTAGTAAAGCTATACGAAAAATATAAAGATAAAGGATTCACCATATTATCTGTTTCACTTGATAATAACGAAGCAGCATGGAAGGGCGCTATAGAAGCAGATGGGCTGATCTGGCCCAATCATGTGAGTGACCTAAAAGGATGGGAATCTACTATGACAAAAGTATATGGATTCAATTCTATTCCACATACCGTTCTTGTCAACAAAGAAGGTAAAATTAATGGCATCGGATTAAGAGGTGAGGCATTAGAAGAAAAAATCAAATCAATTTTAAAAATTTAACAAATGAAAAAAGGAATTATAGTATTGCTAATCGCTTTTTTGAATAGCGCAGCTTACACTCAAACTAAAATCAATGTGTCCGTTCATGGCGAAATTTTTAATGCTGGATTTGACTCTATAAAAATCTCTCATTTCTATGGAACATACTATAAAGACTACCTATCGGTTCCTATCACTAAAGATGGAAAGTTTACGATAAAGGGAGAATTACCTTCAGTGGATTATTATGTACTGAGAATGGGTAAGAATCAAGCACATCTAGTTTTACGCGATAAAAGCGATATCACAGTCTATGGCGATGGTAAAAACATCACTAAATTTTGCAACTTTATTAATTCAGATGAATCGCAGGCTATGAATAAATTCTCCAATCGTATAGACGTTTGGAACATTAAAAATGATTCTGCTATGTCCGTACTTAAAGCAGACTCAACAAAAATGAAATCGCTTAATGAGTACATGAGCAAAGAATTTTTACAATATCAAAATGATAGAAAAGAATTCATTTCAGAAAATCAAAATTCTCCTGCCTTAATTATGGCCCTGGTATCTATGAATATCGATAATGAATTTGAAGCATATGAAGCCATTATGAACCAAGTTGTTGGCTCATTTGGTGCTAGCCCAACTGTTAAAGAATATGCAAAATATGTGCAAACTAAAAAAGACCAAAAAACAGCGGCGATAAAAGCGGAAGAGCCAGAAACACTTCTTTCGCCTGGTAAAAATGCGCCTATTTTTGAAGAGTTAGGTATTGATAGAAAAACCCTCATTAAATTGTCTGATTTAAAAGGCAAAGTTGTATTAATCGATTTTTGGGCTTCGTGGTGTGGCCCGTGCCGTAAAGAAAATCCTAATGTTGTGAAGACTTATGATAAATATCAAAAAGATGGATTTACCATTATGAGTGTATCCATGGATACAGATAAAGAGAAGTGGTTTGCAGCAATAAAGCAAGATAAACTAGTATGGCCAAATCACGTGAGTGACCTAGGAGGTTGGAATAGCAAAGTTGGGAAAATGTACGGCATTAATAGTATTCCGTTTACTGTGCTAGTTGATAAAGAAGGAAAAATAATTGCGACCAATTTAAGAGGTGCAGCCCTGGATCAAGAATTAGAGAAAATATTTAAGCACTAAGAGTGAACGAAACCAAGTCCAATATCTATTTTGCCTCTGACTTTCATTTAGGTGCGCCCGATTGGGAAACTAGTCTAATCAGAGAAAAAAAGATAATCGCGTGGTTAAATGAAATTGAAAAAGACGCCAAAGAGATTTATTTTTTAGGCGATGTATTCGATTTTTGGTTTGAATACAAACATGTAATTCCTAAAGGTTTCGTTCGATTACTGGGTAAGTTGGCAAATCTGAGTGATGCTGGAGTTAAATTACATTTTTTTACTGGCAACCATGACATGTGGCTTTTTGATTACCTCCAAAAAGAATTAGGTGCTGAAGTCTATCAGAAAATTATCATGCGAAAAATACAAAATTCCGTTTTTTTTATCGGACATGGCGATGGCTTAGGACCAGGTGATTTGAAATACAAAATCCTTAAGAAATTTTTCAGAAGTAAAATATGTCAATGGGCCTTTGCTCGCATCCATCCTAACTTCGGTATTGGGCTCGCTAACTTTTTATCCAAAAGAAGTCGAATTTCTACTGGAGATAATGATGAAAAATTTCTTGGTAAAGAAAATGAATGGCTCTACCAATATTCAAAAGAGATTAAAAAAACGCTTAAGGTAGATTACTTTATTTTTGGTCATCGACACCTTCCAATGGAACTTAAAGTCGATGATGCCACCTATTTTAATATTGGTGAGTGGATGAAATATTGCACCTTCGCTGTGTTTGATGGAAAAGACCTATGCTTGAAAAAGTGGGAAGATGGAAAAATTCAACCTTTTATTTTTCATGAAGACAAGTAAAGATGAAGAGTACTATATTCTTGACAAAATAGAGGATATTGCAGCATTTACCGAGCTATTTTTAAAGAAAGTTCCCCGTCCATCATGTATTGCCATTTCCGGAGAAATGGGAAGCGGGAAAACTACCTTGATTACAGCCATCTTGAAAGCCATGGGAGTAGCTGATTTGCAGGGATCTCCCACCTACTCTATTATACAATCGTACATACTTCCAAATAAAGTAAGGTGTTATCACTTAGATACATACAGAATTGAAAATAATAAAGAAGCATATGAAATAGGCTTAGAAGAACTTTTCGAAGAAGATGCCTATTTCTTTGTGGAATGGCCAGAAAAAATACTTGAATTTCTTCCACCGAACACAATTTGGATGTATATTCGTGAAATAGAGCACCAAAAACGTCAGATAACTTTTAAAGATGATAACTGATCCAGAATTATTAAAAACATTAATGCAGCAAGGGAAATTTCTGCCAAAGGAAGAAATGCTTGAAATCGAACGCAAAAAAGGGCGTTTGAAAATTGGAATTCCCAAAGAACTATCCTTTCAAGAAAGGCGTGTTGCGCTTGTGCCAGAAACCGTATCATTACTCGTGGCGCATGGCCATCACGTGCTCATTGAATCAAAAGCCGGAGAAAATTCTAATTTTTCTGATAATGAATACAGTGAGGCTGGGGCAGAAATATCCTCTGATCGGAATGCTATTTATCAATGCAATATTATTTTAAAAGTCGCGCCACCATCGGAAGAAGAGGTCGATTTAATGACGGGGAATCAACTATTTATATCAGCCTTGCAGATTGCAGCTCAACCAAAAGAAATTCTGCAGAAGCTTATAAAAAAGAAAATTACCGCAATAGCATGGGATTATATTAAGGACGAAGAAGGTGTATTTTCCATCGTTCGAACAATGGGAGAAATTGCAGGGACAACATCAATTTTAGTGGCTGGAGAACTACTTTCCTCATTTTCTGCAGGAAAAGGCCTAATGCTAGGTGGAATTGCGGGTGTTCAACCTACTGAAGTAGTAGTAATTGGTGCAGGTACTGTTGGAGAATTTGCCACAAGAGCCGCAATTGGATTAGGCGCTTCCGTTAAGGTATTTGATAATTCCCTTACAAGATTACGCAGGTTGCAAAATGATATTGGCAGCCGCGTTTACACTTCCGTTATTCAACCTAAAGTATTAGCAAAAGCAATACGAAGGGCTGATGTAGTAATTGGTGCCATACGATCTGAATTTGGAAAAACACCCTGCGTAGTTTCCGAAGAAATGGTTCAACAAATGAAGGCAGGATCTGTTATTATTGATGTAAGTATTGATCAAGGCGGGTGCTTTGAAACTTCCTCGGTGACAAATCATGATAATCCAATCTTTATAAAACATGGCATAATTCATTATTGTGTTCCTAATATCGCCTCTAGGGTAGCAAGAACAGCATCCTTTGCATTATCGAATATTTTTTCACCCCTAATTTTAGAAATGGGAGAAAAAGGCGGTGCGACAGAATTAATAAAGTCTCACCAAGGATTTAGAAATGGTGTATATATTTATCGCGGTATCTTAACGAATGAAGTTCTTGGAAAAGTATTTGATCTAAATTACAAGGACATAAACCTCATTCTTCCAGGCATGTAATGGCTGTAATTACTCCATTAATTTTTCCAAAAGCACCACTTGAACTAAGCAAGAAAAATGAATTGCTGTTTGTTCGTTGCATCATTCGAAAAAAATTATTGCTGTTGAGCCCTGAAGAATGGGTTAGGCAACACGTACTTCATTTTTTAATGCAACAAAAACAGTATCCACTCTCACGATTATCAGTTGAAAAATCAATTCGCTATAATGGATTGATCAAAAGATGGGACATTGTAGCCTATGATGTTGATTTCAAGCCTAAGGTATTGGTGGAATGTAAACAGGCAAGCATAAAAATGAGCGTTGATACTTTGTTACAGGCCGCTAGCTATCAAAAAATTATTCAATCTGAAAATATCTTATTGACGAATGGAAAAGAAGTTATCTATTACCCGATAAACTCAATAGAGAGTATAAGCGATAACTTAGATTCAATAGCCACCTATTAATTTGGGTTAATAAGCCAATCACCTGATTTCATCTTATGAAACTCTCTTGATAAATAGGCTAATTGAATTCGCATTGAATCAAATGCTTCCTCCGTCTCTTGCGTAATCTCAGATTTTCGAACTTTTAATTGCAATTTCATGTTCATGGCGTGCAATAATACTTCAACATCGTGATTATTTGGCATTTCTGACTTTGATTTGAATTCATCCAAATAAATGAGCGAAGCCTCAACTAAACCAATATACTTTACATCTTTTACTACAGATAATAAGGTGTTGTGTAAGTAAATTAATTCTGTAATAACTTCTTCCACTTCACAAATATGACCTTTCTTTTCCTTACCCGTTTGTTGCATTTCATGTGCAATCGACGAATACCAATTCTCGTATTGCCCCAAAAATGATGCGTCTGGTAATTGCTTGCGAACGTATTCATCAATTAACAAAGGGATATTAAACATGAATTTTCGAATGGTATCCTCAACGTGATACATATATAGAATGTATTCGGCAATGTTTTCTGTCTTTTTTACCCTAGAAATATGCATTATTTCTTTATATCATTTTCAATTGATGCTTGATTTTCATTAAGAAACGCAATGAACTCCTTCGTAACATCCATTGATGGATTAACATAATTAAGTTGGCCACCATCTCCTTGAATCAACATTAAATCGATTTTATGCAACTCACAATATCTTTTGCCTAACACTTCAATCTTCTTACTTATTTCCTCGAGCTTTTTCATCGTTTCCTCCTCTATCTTTGCTCCCTCTACTTGCTGATATTGCATAACAGATTGCTCCATTTGCTGTGCTTTTTGCTGGATTTGTGCCACTTCATTCTCAGATAACAAACCATTCATTTGTTTTTCGGAGTTGCGCTTTATATACTGTTGTAATTCATTCGTTCTGCGCTCTAATTCAGTTTGAAATGCCTTTTGATTTTTAGTAACTATAGCATCCTGCTCTTTATAATATAAGAAGTTCTGTTTTATACTATCATTAGAGTAATATACGATGGTGAATCCTTCTAAATCTCTCGATTCCACTTTTGGAACCGTAGAAACTTTCTTTTTTTCTGGTGCTGAATTACAACTATAAAATAACACAGGGATAAGTAACATTAAGAAAATAATTTTTTTCATTTTTTGATCATTATAAGTTTTAAACTATCGGCTCGCATACTAATAAATCGAGTTAAGCAATTAGCTAAAAAATCTTCCGACAATAGATCATCTAGATCATCTAACTGCAAGCCCGAATCTATATCAAATTTAAATATTTGCTCATACGAGTCAAGTGTGATTTTTAATAAATATTTTGAATTGTATTCATGCACTTGAATTAAATACCTGACATGTGGAATTTCTTTAATTAAACGCATAAAAAAGCTTAGCTATAAAGATATAAAAATAATAGAAATCTAGTTGATGAATACACTCTCTTCAATTTCGATCGCCTCAAATATAAACTTAAAAGGAAGCAATTCCTGAAAATCTTTTCCCATTTCTTCCAGTTGAACGTCATTGATTGGATAAAACCAATAGACAGCTAAGCTAATTTCTTTATTTTTTATATTCCCTAATAAATAAAGCAATTTTAAAATCTCCATGGAAGAACTTGTGTTTACACAATCGAATTGTAAGCGCAAGATTATTCGAGCAGGTTTAGATTCAATATAGTTGACCAACCACTCATTAGCAATACCCCAAAATAAAGCATCTGGTTCAGGAAGTACGCGCCCTGAAATATGCAAAATTCCATTTGATTGAAAACTAAACACTGGGCTATTTTCACTTGCTTCTATAAGTAAATCCTTCATATGTAATTTAATTTTCGATGCAAATTTACGGCTAAATAGTTGATTTAGTTTCATAGTTTAACTAGTTTCTTTTAGCATTATAAAAAAAAATCGTAGTTGGTTTCCAAGTAATACGCATTTTTTTTATCGAATTTTTGTACAAAACAATAAATTGTTTTAATTTCGAACAAATTAATTTTCAAATTAGTAAATCTTTAGAGCGTTGAATTCTTTATGACCAGTATTTTTGTTGCCAAACTAGATTTTGGCGTAAGCAGTGAGCAGCTAAAGCAATTGTTCGAACAACACGGAAAAGTACTTAAAGCTAATGTAGCTACCGATAGAGAAACAGGAAAATCCCGTGGTTTTGGATTCGTTGAAATGCCTGATGCAGGAGAAGCAAATACTGCCATCCGAGCCTTAGATGGTTATTTAGTAAATGGCAGACCTATCGCTGTAAAAGAAGCGGAGGTAAGAACTAATACCAGACCTCCTGGAGCTTCAAGACCTTATACACCCTCAGATAATCAAGCGCCTCATTCAAGAGATGATGGTCAAGAAGATAAAATAATTTCGAAAAGTGATTTCTCCCTACCTAGTGTGGAT
Source organism: Crocinitomicaceae bacterium (assembly GCA_044353285.1). Classification (GTDB taxonomy): domain Bacteria; phylum Bacteroidota; class Bacteroidia; order Flavobacteriales_D; family Crocinitomicaceae; genus UBA952. The sequence goes on from JBILCD010000003.1 coordinate 21,082, forward strand.
GGATTGAAAATTGAACCGCGTAAAAAAGTTAACAAGGACAAAAAAACAATCGATAAAGATTCAGATAATCGTGCTAAGAAGCCAAAAATGGATGCGTATAAAAAGTCTGGAAAAAAATCATCTTTTTTTGATGATGATGATGACCTTGACGACGACCTACTCGATTACAAACGTTTAGACGATAACGACGACGAAGATTAAATCATTTGTTTCCTCCCTTTTCGGCTTAAATTGTATTTTTGTAGCCAAATGAATCGTAATTACGCCAACCAATTACAGCACCCAGTTTTTAAAGTAGTAGCAAAATATGCTACAGAAAATAATATTCCTGCTTATGTGATTGGTGGTTATGTGCGCGATTTAATCTTAGGAAGGCCCTCAAAAGATATTGATATTGTTGTTGTTGGTGACGGACCTGCCTTCGCTAGTGAGATAGCAAAAATAATGCGCGTTAAAAAAGTATCCATCTTTCAAACATATGGTACCGCCCACTTTTCGTATAAAGACTTAGATGTGGAATTCGTGGGAGCACGAAAAGAATCGTATGCTTCTGCATCAAGAAATCCTACTACCTTGGCAGGAAGTCTTCAAGATGATCAAAATAGAAGAGATTTTACCATTAATGCCATGGCATTAAACCTCTTCGGAAATCAATTTGGTGAACTTATCGACCCATTTAATGGCATCTCTGATATTGAAAATCAAGTGCTGAAATCACCTTTGGATCCTGATATTACCTTTAATGATGATCCTCTTCGCATGATGAGAGCCATTCGTTTTGCAGCACAGTTAAACTTTAGAATAGACCATAATTGCTTACAGGCCATTCTTAAAAATGCCGATCGAATTAACATAATAACTAAAGAAAGAATCAGCGAAGAATTAAATAAAATTATAGTCTCACATCAACCATCACGAGGGTTTATGTTGCTGCGTTCTACCAATTTACTGGGACATATTTTTCCCGAATTACTTGCCTTGGAAGGAATAGAAACCATTGACGGCAAAAGCCATAAAGACAATTTTCTGCATACCCTAGAAGTATTGGATAATCTATCGGAATTTAGTGATAATTTATGGCTACGTTGGGCAGCTATATTACATGATATCGCTAAACCACCCACTAAAAGATTTGACAAAGTTGTTGGCTGGACATTTCACGGACACGAAGATTTAGGAGCGAAGATGGTTGCTAAAATATTCAAACAACTTAAACTTCCCCTGGATCATAAAATGAAGTATGTACAAAACCTCGTGCGACTTCATCTTAGACCGATTGCACTCATTAAAGGCACAGTGACCGATTCAGCTATTCGTCGCTTATTAAGTGAAGCAGGTGACGATATTGATGACCTTATGCTTCTTTGTAATGCTGATATTACCTCGAAAAATGACTTTAAAGTAAAAAAATATAAACGTAATTTTGAATTGGTCGCCGAAAAATTAAAATTCGTAGAAGAAAAAGACCGTATAAGAAATTTTCAACCACCCATTACGGGCGATTTTATTATGAAGACCTTTGGACTTCAACCTTGTATGGAAATAGGGACAATTAAAAGTTTGATTAAAGAAGCAATCCTCGAAGGAAAAATCAAAAATAATTTCGAGGAAGCTAAAGAAGAAATGCTAATTTTAGGAAAATCATTGGGATTAACAATATCTAAGCAATAAATTAATAAAAATCAATATGCCAGGACTTAAATTTAGAGTCTTACTCGATAGCGATAAACAAGAAGAGATTTTTAGAGATGTCCTTATCTCTGATATGGATAATTTCGAAAATTTTTTCAATGCTATTCTACAAGCTTTTGAGTTTAAAGGAAAAGAAATCGCTAGTTTTTATGTCTCAAACGACGATTGGGATAAAGGTCATGAAATTAATCTATTGGACATGTCCTATGAAGATGATGCCATTGACCAGCCTTCAGCAGTTATGAAAGAAGCGATTATCAAAAATTTTCTAGAGGAACCAGACCAAAAGTTTATTCTTGTCTACGACTTTATGCGCATGTGGATTTTCTTGATTGAATTAATCGGCTTTGATAAAACGGAACCCAAAACACCTTCTATTCTTCTCAGTGTTGGAAAAGCACCTCTAGAAAACTCAAAAGATGTGATGGATGAAACCCTCTTTGCTGAAGGTCAAATAGATAGCAATGAAGAGGATGACGATTTCGAAGATGATGATGATTTCGAGGATGGCTATGGTGATGATGACTTAAATGGGTTTAATGAATATGAATACTAGAGAACAAGACCCTATTGGACAAGCTATTTTAGATTTTACGAAATCGAAAAAACCTTTTGATATTATCGTAAAAGCTGATTTATGTGATGATGACATAATTCCGATTGAAACACTCTTTCGAAGCTTTGAAGAAATGCCAAAATTGGAACAAAAAGCCATGCAACTTTGTAAAGGCAAGATTCTAGATGTTGGCGCTTGCGCTGGTGCACATAGCAGGTACCTTAGTGATTCCGGATTTAATGTAAGCGCAATTGACGTTTCCCCCGGTGCCGTACTTTACCTAAATGAGATTGGTATAAATGCGCATCAGGTGGATTTTTTTCACTTTCAACCGAAAGAACAATATGACACCATCCTTTTGCTTATGAATGGTCTTGGAATAGCAGGAACCTTAGCAAATTTAGAGCAAACGCTATTAAAAGCGAAATCCTTATTAAAGCCAGGTGGTCAAATTCTCTGCGACTCATCCGATGTTAAATTTTTATACGAAGAAGAAGATGGCTCGTATTGGATGGATCTAAATGCACAGTATTATGGAGAATTTAAATTTAAAATGAGTTATAAAAAAATCGAAGGTCCATGGTTCGATTGGCTATATGTTGATTACAATAAACTACACTTAGCCGCTAGTAATTGTGGATTTAAGAGCAGCAAAATAGAAGACCAAGAACACCACTACCTAGCACAACTTATTTTGACGTAATGAAATTCCTTATTGTCTTTGTTTTTTTATCGTTCCTATCATTTGCTCAATCGAATACATCGTCGCTTCTTTGGGAGATTCAAGGGCCGAAGCAGGATAAAGCATCATACATTTTTGGCACCATGCACCTCATGGATGATGCCCATTTTTATTTTCCAAAAAAGCTAGAAAAATTAGTTTCGACAGTGGATGAGGTTTTCCTAGAAATAGGAGATGTACAGCATACACTTATAAATCCAGATCTATTGATGCTAAAAGAAGGGAGTTTTTTAACAAAACTCTCTGAAATGCAAATGGATACATTGTGCAGTTGGGCCAAAATACAGCTATTAATGGACAAAGATCAATTTATTTCTAATTTTTCGAAAGCAAAGCCATTCCTCATTTATCAGCTAATTTTACAAAGTGAATTGCCAGATCATCTTCAATCTCAAGAAATAAAAATTGAGGAGATCTTAGCGACAAAAAAGAAAAAAATGACGCTTGGATTGGAAACGATTGAAAGTCAATTAGCCCTGTTTGATAGTATTCCTGCTGTAAGTCAGGTTAATTTAATAATGACAGAATTAGCTGAATTATCAAAAGTGCTAACTAAATTTAAGCTCACGCAAGAAAACTATCTCCTGCAGGATGTCGATAAAATTCATGAAGAACTAATGAAAGACATCCAAGATCCTTATTTTAATCTCAAATTTATTGATGAAAGAAATGCAGCTTGGGTTAAAAAAATAATGCCATTAACTGCAAATCAAAGTGTACTATTTGCTGTAGGTGCCGGACATTTAGGAGGTGAAAACGGCCTTTTAAACTTGCTAAAAAATCGAGGATATTCAGTAAAACCAATACAATTATGAACAGCAAACTGCTTTTGCCCTTGATTATCTTTATCGTAAGTTGCTCCACCTATTCGGAACAAGAACTAAATGAATTCGACCAAAGTATCATCAAATACACCTCAAATAAAAAAATAAAACTAAGCCGTACCGATTCTGGTTTATACCTAAAAATAAATACGCAAGGAACAGGTAGATTGATACAATACGGAGATAGCGTAAGTATTTCCTATGCTGGAGAATTATTAAATGGTAAACTGGTTGATATCCAAAAAAAACCGATAAGCTTTGCTGTTAAAGATTTAATAATGGGGTGGAAAGAAGCATTAATTATGGCTAAAAAAGGTTCTGAGATGACTTTAATAATTCCCCCAAGTTTAGGTTATGGTAATCACGAATTAGAACAAATTCCAAAAAATTCGATTATAAAGTATGATTTGAAGGTTTGGGATGTTAAATAAGAATAAAATAAATTGCTAATCAAAAGTCATTACTTACTTTTGAGTTCAAATTTTTAAAAAATAACTATTATGGGTGTCCTAGTAAATAAAAATTCAAAAGTAATTGTGCAAGGATTCACGGGAAGTGAAGGTACATTCCATGCCGGCCAAATGATTGAATTTGGGACCAACGTTGTGGGTGGCGTTACGCCAGGTAAAGGAGGGTCATCGCATTTAGATAAACCCGTTTTTAATACCGTTAAAGAAGCTGTTTCGAACACCGGAGCAAATGTCTCCATCATTTTTGTGCCTCCAGCATTTGCTGCAGATGCTATAATGGAAGCAGCCGAAGGTGGTATAGGGCTAATTGTTTGCATCACCGAAGGAATTCCAATCAATGATATGATCAAAGTAAAAGAATACATTAAAAACTTTAGCTGCCGATTAATTGGCCCTAATTGCCCAGGTGTAATTACCGCAGGTCAAGCAAAAGTAGGGATCATGCCCGGATTTGTATTCAAAGAAGGTAAAATTGGTATTGTTTCAAAATCTGGTACATTAACCTACGAAGCAGCAGATCAAGTAGCAAAAGCAGGAATGGGTATTACAACTGCAATAGGAATTGGTGGAGATCCAATTATTGGAACCACCACCAAGGAAGCAGTAGAATTGCTTATGAATGATCCAGAAACAGAAGGTATCGTAATGATAGGTGAAATTGGAGGGAACTTGGAGGCTAATGCAGCACGATGGATTAAAGAACATGGCACAAAGCCAGTAGTAGGATTTATTGCTGGAGAAACTGCTCCAAAAGGTAGAACAATGGGGCACGCAGGTGCTATCGTTGGTGGCGATGACGATACAGCAGAAGCAAAGAAAAGAATTATGAGAGAATGTGGGATTCATGTTGTTGACTCTCCAGCTCATATTGGAACTAAAATGGCTGAAGTGTTAAGCAGCATTAACGCTTAACATTTAGTAGATTCATTTAAAAGCGACTTCGGTCGCTTTTTTTTTGAGCTTAATTCCAGAAATCCCACGTCAAGCCAAACTTGATTTGCCAAGTTGGTATGGTATATCCCTCAAGAAATAATTGACTTCTCTTGGAAATAAAATAAGCGATATTATCGAGTCGAGCAAAAAATCGAAATGTTTCCACCTCAAAGCCCAATAAAGCTCCTGCATTTAGCATTGGCTTTTGAAAAGCAACATTCGGTAAATTGGAAAAGTCGATCATAGTAAGGTTGGGAGTTAACCTTGGGGCTTTATAACTACTTGACAAAAACAAATCTATTGCGGCAATTGCTTTTAACTTTTTAGCTTTAAAAATACCCCCTTTAACGATTGTTCTTGCTGATAACATTTGCATTGGGAAAAATCTATACTCCTTATCCATAATGGTAAATAGATAGTTCGGAAGAACTGATATTGAACCAAAATTGAATTTGCCATTCACACCAATTTGGTGAAGCATAAGCTGACTTAAGGCAACATTATTAAGCCACGTTTGACCATTGAAAACATAAACCTGCCGAGTAGCCTGCCAATTATACGATAATGCTAGGTAATGCTTGCCAAGTGTTTCACCAAATAATCCTTTGAAGGAGTAAGATTTCTGAAGGTTAATATCAGTAAGTGAATAACTACTATTATTTGCTTGATTAAATCGTTGAAAAGGCTGGGGTAAAGAAGCATTATTACTGTTTTCAATACTCAACACATGATTTTTATTTCGCCAAACTGCAGTGGAAATGCTTGACCAAGCATTTTTTGCACCATATAAATTAACTAAAATAAAATTTTTAATTTCCCAATTCCTTAATTTTAATTCGATGGTACTAACCAAATCCAATTCTAATGTATCCCGTAGTAAACCCGCATTAGAATACCGCCAATAATTTGCACTTATACCTGAATGTACAAGTACTTTACGTGACTTCAATTCAAAACAAACCTGATTTCGTAAGTCTATTAAACCATAATGATCAGATGTCGTAATGCTATCATATTGAATTAATGGATATAAAACGCTTAATTGTCCCGACTCATGGTAATAACGATCTAATGAGCGAAGCCTATTTTCCACCACCAATCCAACGAATCGCGAAGAATCCTTGGCGTTCAAATTAAAACTATTTATCAAAAGTAAATTTCTGTACGTTGAATTTGAAAATGCATCCTCTTTTTTAACTGGAATAAGTGTTAAAGAATATAAAGAAGCCAATGAATCAGCTATAATACCGTTAGATAAATTTCGATTTTCAGCTGAAAAACCAGCCTTAAATAAAAAACTATAAAAGTTAGAATTTTTAGCTATTCCTAACGAGTAAGATGAAGATTTCCAATTTGAATTCCGATAGAAACCGGTAGAAGCATTATTTGTTAAAGACAAATTAACCACGACATCTTTTCTAAATACCTGATGGTAATTAAATTGTAAATGTTGTGCTCCTTGGCTACCAAAAGCATACGCAACACCAATGTGAGGAAGCGCAGAAAACTGCAGCTTGTTCATTTGTTGAACAGGAACATGAAAAATGTTTCCAGCAGGTAATAAAAGGGAAAAGGGATTCAAAAAAGAACCATTAATCATGTCGGTCATTAACGGAAATACCATCCTTGAGCTATGAATCTGATTATCTATGGAATCCAGAGAACCATTGGTTTTTTCTAAATAGGTTAAGGTGTCAAATTCAACGTAATTACCATTTTTCTGAGAAAAAATAGTAAGGTTAAAAAAAACAATAAAAACTAAAAAGTAATGATTCATGGTAAACAAACTTAATAAAAAAAGGGGCTATTCGCCCCTTTTGATTCAATTTTCAATCAATACTTACAAGCCATTGATATGCACTTGTAAACCTGATTTTAAGTTTGCCGCTTTGTTTTTATGAATAATATGACGCTTAGCAAGTTTGTCCAACATCGCAACAACGGTAGGAAATAACTTTTCTGCCTCAACGCGATCTTTTAATTCACGCAATCTCTTTGCAGCATTTCTAACTGTCTTGTGCTGATATTTATTCAATATCCGACGACCCTCGTTAGTACGAATTCGTTTGATTGATGATTTATGATTTGCCATAATCTTTAATTTTTAAACTTTTTTTTTTAGGTCTGCCCTAAAGCAAACCAACTATTTCTTGTAGCCCATAGGAGAATCGAACTCCTGTTTCCAGGATGAAAACCTGATATCCTAACCACTAGATGAATGGGCCAAATCATTCAAAAGGTTAATTTTGGAGTGCAAATATACGCTTAAAAAGAATAATGACAAACGAAATAGATGATTTTTTTTATTAAAATTCCGAATCTTCTTCCAACCTTTTAAATCCTAAACGCTTAGCTGTTTTTAATTTTAATTCATCGCCGATCTGCTGAATCTGCCCAACAGATAATTCTTCCATAATCTCAAATGGAGGAACTAATAGATCAAAAGTTAAGGCATAATGAAAGGAGAGCTGCACTATCAACCTAATTATTTCCTCGTTTAATTCCATGTTTTGTGGATCTTGAAACAACTTTCCTAAGGTCCCTTTTCCTTCCACTAAGAAATGACGCTCATGATTGATTAAGATCCGTCCAATTAAGTATCCTGAATCATTTAATCTATTTTGAAGAAATGATTGCGCTAGAAAATTATACACATAAATCACTCCGAAATAACCATTGTTTTCGTTCGCCTTAAAATAAGCCGTGCCCCACAAAGCATTCGAATCAGGTAGCCTAAAAACATTGCTGTGAAGTGTAAAAACCAATACATCGCTTCCCACATAAACATGAATTTCAAATTCTCCTTTTTCTTTGAAACTCAAGCGAATTCGTTTATCAGTGATCTTCTTTTGTAATTCAAGCAATTCATTCTTAATATGAGTTTTTAAAGAAGAAAAAACTTTTTCGGCATCGTCAGCAATATCTTGTTTTAACGCAGATTTATCAAGTAACACTTGTAAGATTTGAGCTCTGTTATTTTCGATCGGATTTTTTTTCATATTAATCTATTTATCCAAAGATAAACATTCAAAATTAGTTTTTTGTAATTTGGCTGAAATGAAATATTCGTTTACTATCTGGACCTCGGTCATCCATAGATTTTTACTATTGTGGCTTGCACTAATTAGCACGAGGTTATTTTTTTGGGGTCTTAATGCTTCCTATTTTGATCTTGAGGCGATGGATTTTATGTACACGATTCCTTTTGATCTCAGCACTATTGCGCTGTATTGCCTGCCCTTAGTCTTTATTCACTTTTTTCCACTAAATGAGCGCTATGATTTCATAAAGAAACGAGTTGTTTCGATCATTTTTTATATGATTTTAATCATTTTCATTTGCCTTAACATGTGGGATACTGCCTATTTTTCGTTTAGCCAGCGTAGGACATCCTTTGATGTATTCTTGTTTTTAATTCAAAGCCCCGACAATGGTTTGTTACGTTATTTTATCATCGATTATTTTTGGATTTCATTAGCGGCACTCGCATTAATCAGTTTATTTATCTTTTTAGATGTTTATCTCGCAAAAAAAAGAAAAGAAATAGATATGCCGATTAAATTTCAATTCCTTCATTTGATAATGGCATCTGCAGTATTTTTTGTTATTGGCAGGTGGAGTTTTGGTCCAAAGCCACTTGGTGTTTTAGACGCGAATAAATATACCCTTTCGGAAAATGTTCCTTTTATACTAAATACGGCTTTCGTTACATTAAAAACCATTCAGGCCGAACAATTTCCGTTAACTTCATTGATTGATGTAAAGGAAAGCAAGGCCTATTTTAATCCAATTAAAACTGTTGCGCAAAGAAAACAAACTAGTACAAGTAAAAATGTCGTCTTTATTATCTTAGAAAGTTTTGGTGACAAGATGATTCATCAAACTATTAATGGTATAAAACTTACTCCCTTTACTGATTCATTACTCAATCAATCTTGCTATTTCAAAAATGGTGTTGCTAATGGAAAACAATCCATTGAAGCGATGCCAGCCATTTTTGCGTCAATACCAAACTTAATGGCTACTCCATACATTCTTAGTTCCTTTTGCAATAATAAACTAAATGCACTTCCATCAATTCTGAAAACAAAAGGTTATTCAAGCGCTTTTTTCCATGGCGCTAAAAACGGATCAATGCGCTTTGATAGCTTTTCAAAAAAACTGGGATTCGACACTTATTTTGGGTTGAATGAATATCCCAATCAAAGCCATTATGATGGTTTATGGGGAATCCCAGATGGGTATTTTAATCCGTGGGCGCTAAGTAAAATAAACCAAATGAAACAACCTTTTTTGGCCAGCTTATTTACGATATCATCGCACCATCCTTTTGATGTTCCAAAGGCATATGGCCCTGAAATTAGTTCTAAATTAACGAAAGAGCAGCTTTCATTTTATTATGCTGATGAGAGCCTTCGTGATTTTTTTGATAAAGCTCGAAATATGGCATGGTACCAAAATACATTATTTGTTATTTGTGCCGACCACATCCCGCAGCAATTTAATGGTGGAGTAAAATCTATTGTTGACTATTTTCATATTCCAATCGCCTTTTATACCCCCGATCATTCCATTATTCCTGAAATAAATACGTCATATTTTCAGCACATCGATATCGAACCTTATGTATTAAATTACCTTGGAATTGAAACAAATTATTATGCTTTTGGCAATGATGTTTTGACATCTGAAGCTATTTGTTATTCAAATGGAAACTATTATCTCCTAACGAATGATGCGGAAATTATGTTTAATGAAGCAGCAAACAAAACAGTCGTTAAAGATAAATCAAGTAAGCGGTCTTCAATTTATGAAAATAAATCTTTTACTTTGAGGAATAAACTCCTGCTTTTAAGACTAAAATCTATCATTTCAAGGTATCGGAATGATTTAATGCAAAATAAAACTAGCGCACATTAAAGTGAAAAAGAGTATTTGGTTCATTATTAATCCTATTGCTGGTATTCGACGTAAAGATGACATTCCTTCTTTGGTGCTTAAACATTTGGACCATAATCAATTCGACTTTGAAATCCAATATACGAAATACAAAGGCCATGCAAAGGAATTAGCTAAAGAAGCAATAGATAAAAATATTCAAATCGTCTGCGCAGTTGGAGGCGACGGCTCTGTCCATGAAATTGGTACTTGCCTGATTGGTTCAAAGATAGTTTTAGCGGTGCTTCCGATTGGTTCAGGAAATGGCTTAGCGCGCCACTTCAATATTCCACTTTCAATAAAAAAAGCGATTTATTGTATTAACGATGGCAATGCAATCAGTATGGATACTGTTTTAGTTAATGATCAAGCATTCATAGGAATTAGCGGATTTGGCTTCGATGCCTTGGTAGCAGAAAAATTTGTCGGTAGCACTAAAAGAGGCTTTAGGACTTATGCGAAAATCGTATTAAGGGAATTATTTCACTATAAACCAATAACTATTTCCGTTGAAATAAATGAACAGGAAAGAACACTACCCGTAATGCTATGCACCATAACGAATATTACGCAATGGGGTAATGGCTTATTGGTTTCTCCACATTCAAATGCAACAGACGGTAAAATAGAATTAGTGCTAATGAAACCATTTTCCTTTTGGCGTATTCCATGGATTGCATTGTTTTTCCTGGTTGGACGTCCTGATAAATGTTCCTTTATAGAAATAATTCCTTTTGAAAAGGCTACTTTAGAAAGCGCTCAAACATTAGCGCATTACGATGGAGAATCTAAAGAATCAAAAAGTACACTAAACGTAAAAGTAGTTCCAAAAAGTCTACATATATTCGTCGGGAAATTAATCAATAAGAGATGGAATTAGAAACAATGCTAAGTATATTAAATGGGCTAAGTAGTTCAAAAACTCCTTTATGGGGTAAAATGAATGCTCAAGAAATGGTCGAGCACCTCAGCGATATGTTGATGATGTCAAGAGGTACGGGTAATTTTTCCATCGATGTTGATGCAGAAACAATAGCAAGAAGGCAGCAATTTTTAAGCTCCGATAAAGAAATGGCGAAAAATATTGCCGTACCGTTCACAAAAGAAATCATTGAATTACGCCACGATGAGTTGGAACTCGCTCTCGATGAATTTGCTGAAGAGTGGATAAATTTTACTGAATACTATGAGAATAATCCTAGCGCTAGCGTCATTCATCCTTATTACGGCGACTTAGATTTTAATCTTTGGCTCAAAATGCATGACAAACATTTTATGCACCATTTTAAGCAGTTTGGATTAATCGAATGAGTTTTTGGTTAAGCGCCCTCGGTATAGGTGTAAGTTTGGGGATTATCAATTTCTTATATTGGAAAAAGAAAGGCTATACAAATTATAGTAATCTATACATGAGTATCATCGCTTTCTTTGCCCTAACCCTACTCGCATTTAAAGCATTTGGGTTTAATAATCCATAACAATTTTGTTCGAATCAATGAGTTTCCGCATGTTAATTAAGGCGTAACGCATCCTTCCCAAAGCTGTATTTATGCTAACATCCTCCATTTCGGCAATTTCCTTAAACGACATATCCTGGAAAATTCGCATTTGAATAATTTCTCGCTGCATTGCTGGCAAGTGATCTAGTAAACCAAGCATCTGAGACTCTAATTCTGTCTCACACCTTTCTTCCAAATAATTCTTTTCATCAGTAGATAATTTGTGAAAAATAGTGAATTCCTCATTTAAGGTACGTGATTCAGAAAGAAAACGAACCTTATTCGTTTTACGAAAATGATCAATGATTAAGTTATGTGATATCCGCATTAGCCATGGTAAAAACTTGCCCTCTTCATTGTAATTACCACTTTTCATGGTCATAATCACTTTCATAAACGCATCTTGAAAAATATCATTGGCTAAATCCGCATCTCGGACCTTGGAATTGATATATCGAAACAAACGATCTTTATGACGTTTAAGCAATTGAGCAAAAGCTCCTTCATTTCCCGATAAATACAAACTGATTAGTTCTTGATCTGCTAGAATTTGTAACGACATAATTTACTATTTAATCCAAAAAAAATATTGGCGGTTAAGTAAATGTTGTCTATAGGCAGATTTAATTTTTAGTACGCGGTAAATATAACGCTAAATGTTAAATTTTAATCGATATTTTTAACGTTCAATGCTTTTTAATGAATATTAACAGCTTATGAGAAATAAAATCATGTTTTTAGGTTTAGCGACCTTAGTTATTTTTCCGCTTATTGGTTTTTTACTAGCACAAATTTCAGGACCTATTTCGCTTATTGACTTTTTAGCATTGGAAGCTATAAACCCTATCGCCATAGGATATGGTATTGAATTCGGAATAATCTATGCTTTTTTGGGGTATTTACTCATGAATGCGCGCATATTTGATTCCGTATCATCAAGAATAGACAAGCTTATCGGATCGATGCAATTAAAAATTTGGCAAGGCTTATTTTTATCCCTTTGCGCAGGTGTTGGAGAAGAATTACTCTTTCGTGCTGGGGTCCAACCTTTCTTAGGTGTTGTAATTACATCCGTTTTATTCATTGCATTGCACGGCTACCTTAATCCATTCAATTGGCGGTTTTCACTTTATGGCATCATAGCACTTCCCTTCATTCTTATCCTTTCGTATGGCTACGTTTATTTTGGGCTGTATTTTGCAATCGCTGCTCACTTCTCTTATGATGCGGTGCTTTTTACATTTATCATCCGACAAAATGATCAATAACGAAGGATTTATTTTACCTTTGATTAAAGATGAAAAAGCAAGCAATTTCTTATTTTTTTTACGCGACATTCATTTTTTGGGCCTTAGCAATTACGTGGTTTTGTCTTGCAGACAAACTACTGATTCATAAAACGCTTACTTTTTTTCAAACCAATTTCCTTGATGTTTTTTTCCAAGTTATCACCTATATGGGCGATGGCGTGTTCATTGTATTAATTTCAATAGTGTTCCTCTTTATAAATGTAAGAATTGCCTTTCTTCAAATCATTAGTTACGCAAGCTCTGGCATTATTAGTCTCCTCTTAAAATATAGTTTCTTTGCAGAAAGTCATCGCCCCTATTACTTCCTAAAAGATGATCCGACCTTTCATAAAATAGCCAACTTCACGTATCACATCAGTAACTCTTTTCCATCTGGTCACACCACAAGTATTTTTGCGCTAATGACAATTTTTGCCTTGGTCTATCAACAATCAAAATTAGTATCGATAGTGTTTTTTCTAGGTGCCATACTAGTTGCTTTTTCAAGAATCTACTTATCACAACATTTTCTTATTGATGTTTTTGCTGGCTCTTTCATTGGCTTAGCATGCGCCTTTGGTGTATTTAGAATATTTAATCACAAACTTGTGAAATTGAATTCATCCATCCTAAACCTCAAGCAAGCCAATGAATAGTTATCGTTTTAGTTTCATTCTTTTTGTATGCCTACTCTTATTCCTGCCATTTTTAGGAACAGTTCACCTTTTTGATTGGGATGAAATTAATTTTGCAGAGTGCGCCCGAGAAATGATTAGCACTTCCAATTATTCAACTGTAACCATTGATTACCTGCCATTCTGGGAAAAACCTCCCCTTTTTATTTGGATGCAAGTTGTCTCTATGAAAATCTTTGGAATTGGTGAATTTGCAGCACGCTTCCCTAATTTAATTGCTGCCATTGCTACGGCATTTTTCTTGTATTTGGCGGGTAGAAAAATTAAAAATGAAACCTTTGCTTATTGGTGGCTTGCCTTTTATTTAGGTTCCTTCTTGCCTAATATCTACTTTCATTCTGGCATCATTGATCCATGGTTTAATTTATTCATTGTTGGTGCTATTTATCATTTATATAAAGGACATAAAGATGAATACGGTATCGGATCGTACCTATTAGCAGGTGGTTTTCTTGGCCTAGCTGTTATGACAAAAGGACCGGTGGCATTAGCATTAGTTGGTGGAACAGCTTTGATTTACTTTATTTCAATCCGATTTAGACAATTCCCCTCAATTATTCAATTGACAGCCTTTTTTATGTTTACGCTACTGATTGGTGGAATTTGGTTTATGCTATTGATCAATACCGGCAATAAACAAATGATATCAGAATTCATTTCCTATCAGCTCAGGTTATTTCAAACACAAGACGCTGGTCATGGAGGACCATTTTATTATCATTTTTTAATCCTTCTCTTGGGTTGCTTTCCCGCATCGTTTTTTGCGATTGGCTATTTCTTTTATCAAAAGAAACAAAAAAATGTACCTTTTGATTTATGGATGAAAGTCATTTTTTGGTTGACCTTACTTCTATTTTCAATCGTTAGCACGAAAATAATTCACTACTCATCGCTCTGTTATTTTCCGCTTAGTTTTTTTGCAGCGAGATGGGTTCAAGCATCCAATTACCCGAAACAAGTAAAAGTTATCGCCATTACTACGATAAGTTATTTGGTAATTCTTTCAATAGTACTTTTTATTATTCCCTATGCCCTCATTAATAAGGAATGGCTAATAGAAACATTCAATATAAAGGATCCATTTGCCATAGCGAATATAAATGCAAAACTGGCGTGGAGTAGTTGGGATTATTTGCCTGGAATAGTGTTCCTGAGCGGCGCAATAGCATCTCTCGTGTTACTATTTAGGCAACAATTAAAATTAGCAATCATTGCTTCATTGGTAACAGTTGCTGTTGGAATTTTAAGCATCCAAGCGAATACCTTATCTAAAATTGAAGGAATAACCCAAGCAGCTGCAATTGAGTTCTTTCAAAAACATAAAAAAGAGGATTGTTATCTTGTTCCTCTTGGCTATAAATCATACGCCCATCTATTTTATGGAGAAACGCCCAAGCATATGAATAAAAAGCGCTTTGATGAAAAATGGCTTTGTGACGGAGAAACCGATAAACCGGTTTATTTCATCTCTAAAATTGACCGCAAAACCTACTACATGACCACCTATCCGAAGTTATTTATTTTGTATGAAAAAAATGGCTTTGTGTTTTATAGCAAGTTGCCCAAAGCCAAATAAAAATAAGAAGAATTGATTATTGTTAACAATAAATTAAACTCAGCCCTTATCTTTGCGATGCAATTAATTTTAACTAACTAAAATATGAAATATCTAAGCTCCCTATTCCTATTCATTGGACTAAACACATTTGCTCAAGAACAGTCGCTAGTAGTCAAAAAAATAGTCCTAGATAATGGGTTTACTATTTTATTAAACCAAGATGCTAACGCAAAAAGCGTTTTTGGGGCAGTTGTCGTGAAAGCAGGAAGTAAAAATGACCCTGCAGATGCAACGGGAATGGCTCATTACCTTGAACATTTATTATTTAAAGGCACCACGAATCTAGGTACAATCGATTATGAAAAAGAAAAGCCATTCATGGATTCAATTATTTTTTATTATGATTTATTAGGAAAAATAAATGATGATGAAGAAAGAAATAAGATTCAAAAATTAATTAACAATCAAAGTCTTGAGCAAGCTAAATATGGTAAGCCAACCGAATTTGATAAATTAATAAAATGTATTGGAGGGACGAATTTAAATGCATTTACACAAAATGACATGACAGTTTACCACAATGAATTTCCTGGTAATCAAATTGATAAATGGCTGGAACTGTATTCAAACAGATTTCAGAATCCCGTATTTAGATCATTTCAATCTGAATTAGAAGTTGTATACGAAGAAAAAAATAGGGGAATGGATAGCCCGTTTAGTAAGGTATTTGAGGAATTAAATGGTCAATTATTCAAGACACATCCATACGGAACACAAAGTACAATTGGAACAACTGAACATTTAAAAAGTCCTTCCCTAACAAAAATGTATGAATATTTCAATACCTATTATGTGGCAAACAATATGGCATTAGTACTATCAGGGAATTTTAACATGGAGAAGACAATCCCTATCATCATTGAAAAGTTTTCTAAACTAAGATCGGCGCCAATTCCTGCATTTCCTAACTATGTAAACAGTGCGTTTGACAAAAAAGAAGTGATTGAGGTAAATTATACCCCTATTAAAGTTGGGCTTTTTGGCTACAAGACCTTTGCAAAAGGAAATAAAGATGAAATTTCTTTTGACATCTGTTCAAGTTTGTTGCAGAATGAATCTGAAACTGGAATATTAAATAAACTGGCTTTAAATGGAGATATCATGCAGGCAGGTAAATTTGCTCAAACGTATAATGATGATGGAGCGCTAATCATTTATTACATTCCTAAATTAGTTGGTCAATCCTTTAATGAAGCAGAAGAATTAGTCTTAAATGCCATCGATAAAATTAAAAAAGGCGACTTTTCAGAGAATGATTTAACCATCATCAAACAAGAAATTTCTAGACAAAGACAAGAAGGATTAGAAAGTGTAGAAAATAGAGCATTGAGTTTAGCACAGATCTTTAGTGAAGGTTCGACATGGGAAGCGTATTTAAGTCAAGTGGAAGAAATAGAAAAAATAACTAAAGATGACATTATCAGAGTAGCTAACAAATACTTTATTGAAAACTATTTGATCTACCGTTCCTCAATGGGATTCCCCAATAAAGAAAAAATGCAAAAACCTGGTTATCAGGCGGTAATTGCTAAACAGACGGAAGATTCCGATTACGCAAAAAAATTCATTGCATCTATTACACCAAATGATTCTCCTAGAATTTTAGATTATAATGTGGATGCTAATATGCTTCAAGTAAATGCAAGTACAAAACTGTATACCACAATAAACCCAACAAATGATATTTTTTCATTAACGTTTGAGAAAATGATTGGAAAAGATTCGATTAAAAACCTAGATATTGCGAGTTACTTATTCAACCAATTTTACACGAAAGATTTTACAAGAGATCAATTAAAAGAACAATTTGCTTTGCTAGGAATAAGCTATTATGCCTCTGTAAGTGATGCTAGATTCACGATCATTTTTAAAGGATTAGAAAAAAATTTAGAAAAAAGCCTTCCTTTAATGAAAGCTTTAATGTATGATCCAGTGATTGATGAAAAATCAATAGAAACGATCAAAGAGTCCATGTTATCTGACAGAAAATCAGAGGAAAAAGAACCGAGTGCGATGGGTAGAATGCTTTTAAATTATGCTCGCTTTGGTAAAGATTCTGAAAACTTAACACGCTTAACCGAGAAACAAATAAAAGGAATGAAAAGTCAAAACATCCTTGCTGATTACAAAAAAATATTTGCTTATAATACCAATATTCACTTTGTTGGCAAAACGCCTGCTGACCAAGTTGAATCCTTGCTTTTTAAGGTTTTTCCTACTGAAAACACGAACAAAAAAGTAGCATTAACAGATAAGAAAACAAAAGCAATCGTAAAAGACATTGTTTATTTAATCAATGATAAAAATGCTGTTCAAAGTCAAGTTTACTTTTTGATCAACACCCCAAGTTTTTCAGGAAACACCACTGACAAAGTACATGCGGAAGCTTTTAATCAATATTTAAGCGATGGATTTTCCGGAATCTTAATGCAAGAGATAAGAGAGTATAGGTCATTGGCATATGGAACAGGTGGTGCATTTATTAATCCAATTGAAAAGAATAAACCAGGTGTATTTTATGCTTATGTTGGTTGCCAAGCTGACAAAACAAATGATGCCGTTGCTGTATTGGATAGCATCTTAAATTACATGCCTGAGAAACCAGAAAGAATTGACATGATTAAATCTGGAATGATTAATTCAATATCATCTAACTTCCCAGCGTTCAGAAATATATCAACATCAATCGAATTAGGTAAACAATTAGGGTATACGCAATCCCCATTAGTTGAAGAATATAAATTGTATAAAACCTTAACCTTTGACGATATCACCAATTTCTATCAACCAAATATTCAAAAACAACCCAGAGTTATTACAATCTATGGTGATTTGAAGAAAATTGATCTAAAGAAATTAGCTAATTACGGGCAAATAATTCAGTTAAAA
>JBILCD010000170.1:0-5408 GCA_044353285.1 Crocinitomicaceae bacterium
AGCCGACATTCAGCCTCCAAATTTTTTTTACAAAAAGTTTATTGGTAGTATTGGCGACATCTCTATCGTTATGGATTTAACGAAAGAGGACAGCGTGTTGACGGGTCAATATTATTACACAAAAGTGGGTGTTCCTTTGACTTTGAATGGTTCTGTAAGTTCAGAAGGTAAGTTTAGTTTGTCAGAAATGAACGACAAGTATGAAGAAACTGGAAAATTTGAGGGTTCATTTTTATCCGACAAATCAGTTTCAGGAACTTGGACTAACTCAAAAACAAAGAAAACTCTCGCATTTAATCTCTCAGAAAAAACAGACAATGTTGTATCTGTTTTGTTTGACAGTAGACACAGTGAAAATTGCAAAAACGCTGAAATAAATAAAAAACAGCATTCCGCTGATGCTTCGCCATGGGATACACTTTGCACAACACTTTACCTTGACTTAATAATAATAACTGCTCCTTCAAAAGAAATATCCCAAAAAATAAATAATACTATAAAAAGCTTGGTATGTGACTTCGAGATTGGTGATAAAAAATATTCTTCTATTGACGAGTTAATGACCTCTGTAAACTCGCCAATAGAAGAGGGTTTGGGCTTTGAACTCTTCATCGGCTCGTCACTTGTTACAAATGACAACAATATACTCTGTATTAGTATTGGGCAATCAACCTATGACTTTGGCACTGCACATCCTTTCAGGAGCAGTAATTATTACAACTTTGACATACGAACAGGTAAACAAATTTCACTTGATGATTTGCTTATTCAAAACTATGAAACTACTTTAAACAAAATTGCTGAAGAGAAATTTGTAGAAACAAATGGCCCTGATGGTTGGGACTTTGAACAAGGAAAATTCAAACTCAACAGAGATTTTGCAATCACACCTGGTGGACTTTTGTTTTCTTATGACCAATATGAAATTGGGTGCTACGCAAATGGTGCTCCACAAGTTTTTATATCATACAAGGACATTGATAATTTAATCAAACCAAATGGACTACTTGAAGTATGGCGAAAGAATTAGAGCAGCTGCTAAAAAGGGGTTTGCAATAGCGGGGGTTCCCGTGCTTCGTATACACATTTGTGCAAGGTGGAAGTTCAGTTCTCCGAATGAAGTCAGTGCTAACAATCCCACCCATCGCCAATACGCAAACCCTTAAGAAGTGAAAAAAATCATATGTCAATTATAAATTAGTATATTTATAAATAAAAGTGGAGACCAGATCCCACTCCGCCTCGGCGAAAAAAAACGGCCTGTCCCGACAGGATATTTGGGAGGCGAAACTGCTTAGCCAAATGAGCAGGAAGATTAAATTTGAAATAAAATGGAAAATAAATTTTTTACATTCATTAGACCGTATTTGTCATTCATTGACAATGGTCACTTCTTTCGTAAACCATTTAGTTGGCTTTACACAATACTTGCAATTGTAAATTTACTTATACCAATTTATGTATTCTATCAAGCAAGCGATTATAGAATTTTTGACAGCCCTGCAAAATATGTTATTGTATTTCTGCTTCTATGGATAATTGTTGCTTTTGCAGGCTGGATGGGTTTTCAGCTATGGTGGGACAGAAAATCAAAAATAGATATATCTACTGCTGCTAGCGATGAATTTATTGCAACACCTGCCCTTTCTCACTTTATCCAGACATTTGGAGAATGGATTGGGACTTGGATTGGACTTGTTGGATTTGGATTTGCACTTTTGACAACATTTATTTTAGGAGATGAAGGATATTATCTTGGCAGAGGTCTTGGTATTCCTTTCTTGGATACAGGATGGATGGCTATATTGAGAATGCCTATCATTGGCTTTTTAATTATTGTCTTTTCAAGATTTTTAGCGGAACAGATTAAAGCACTTTCTACAATTGCGAACAATACGAAGAAACAATAAGATAGCCCATAACAGTACATTGGCAATATTAGGGCGGAATTACTTAATTGTACTTCTGCCCTTTTTTGTACATTAGCGCTTGAGAAAGCTTTAGTGCTTCTAATTCCGCCCGAAAACGTTAATGGCAAGTTTTATGAAGAAAACAAAATTTTAGCTGACAAAAGATATTTAATTTATTTTAGGGATGAATTTGACCAGAACACCTCGAAAAACAAAGTAAGGCATAATTTAAGAATTTTTAATCATGAAAAAAATAGTCTATTTATTATTTGTATTTATAGTTCACACATCTATTGCTCAAAATATAGTTAAAGAGAAATTTGTATCCGAGTCTTATCATTTCTCTAATGGTCGTATCTTTAATATAGATGAAAAACTATTCGTTGTGTTGTCATTTAATGGTTATGAAGATGACTCAATACATGGATATAAACACCACTTTGTTATAAAAGAATATGATATTGAAAAGAATAAATTTGTATCTGTTTTTGACTCAAAGAACAATTACTATCATTCATATCTGAGCGATATAATAATTTTCAAGAATCATTTTATTATTAAAACTTCGTCACAAACAAACAAACAGGATTCAAAAATACTTGTAATAAATTTACAAGGAGAAATTGTTAAAGAAAAGTATATATCATCTTTCGGTGGTTTATTAGCTAACATAAATAACAAGGATGTCTTTTTATTTGCAGATGAAACAAAAAATGAATACTTATTTGATTTAGAGTTAAATGAACACAAAAAAGATGCTGATGCACCTTATATAAATAAATTCTTTTTAGAAGGAGATCAGTTCAGCTTAAATTCTGCTGATGTATATTCAACATACTCTTTTCCAAAGAATGTAATGATAAAAGATATTGATAGTGTTCTATTTAAGAATAATATAGGGGGATGCTATTCAGGTAATGTGATAAAATTAGACATCGATACTAAGACTAGTTATTTATTAGGCTGTCAGTTTGATACAAACTATCAAAATGACATCATTAACTTATTTCAAAAAACAGGAAAAAATGTAAAGAAAATTTCTACTTATTCACTAGGCGCTAAAGGTCATCATTGGGTTTATGATGCTATTTTATTCAAAGGGAAAATATTTGCCATTTTTTCCTCGAGTAATGAAGATACAAAGAAGAAGGTAGGTTTTAATGATATTGACCAATTTATGTGGTTTGTGGTCATTGATATTGATTAATCTTATTATCTCTTTTGTCAGCTTAAATAAAAATTAAAATACTCCCATAACAACAGTTATAAATAATTGCTTTGCAACGCTTTGTAGCTTCAAACCTTTATGGGAAAGTTTTAACAACATAGCGGTTCAAGGCAGGGTGACCAACTAAAGTGACAAACAAAAAAGTGGAAACAAGAAAACAACTCTAAAAACAAGGAGTAATCAGAAAATCCTTAAGAGTAAGAACGAAATTTAAAAAAATAACGAAATGAAAAATTTATTGATTTTAGCAACGATGTTGCTAACGTTTGGTTTTGTGAATGCGCAAAGTAACAAGACCGATGACAAGCGCTATACATTAGCAAAAGGAACCAAAGAATTTTTGTCTGATAAATCAAAATTTGAAAATCGAATCTCAATAAAAATATATTTAGAAGGTAATTTGCCAGCTGAAATCAAACTTTTTAGAGATGCAATAGAGGATAAACTGCGTGCCTTTAAAGATTTAACTGGAAACCGCATAGAATATGTGTTCATCAATCCAAATAATGGATCTGAAAGAAAAAAAAATGACTTGTTTAAATCCATATACAAAGAGGGAAAAGGCATTCAACCGCTCGATATCTCATACCTCAAGGATGGCGAACAAACGCAGTTAATGCTTTGGCCAGGAGCGGAAATTTCCTATTCAAATAGCGGCGTAATTAAGGAAAACACCATACAATTTCTACCCGGAACAAAACCAGGTAACCCACTTAGCCTTCAGGATGTAAATGAGGTACTTGAAAATGCTTTAAATAACCTTGAATATAATTTACTTTCAGCTATTCGGAATATTACCTTGCTAGAAAAACCAAGAATAGCCTTTCTTCAAGGCCACGGAGAACTAAATTACAATCAAACCATTAGAGCTAGATCAGTGATCGCACCATTTTGTTCCTTGACAGAAATAACCCTTAATGATTCTTTAGCAGCACTAAATGACGTTGACGGATTAATTATAGCTGATCCCCAAACACCTTTTACAGATAAAGATTTGTACATCATAGATCAGTTCGTAATGCGTGGAGGTAAATTAATGTGTTTTATGAATACGCTTCATTTGGAGGAAGACTCGCTTATGTCGAGGGGCCTAACGAACACTGTTAGAAAAAATTTAAAGCTTGGCGACATGCTAATGGATTACGGGATGAAATTAAATGAAAACTATGTTTATGACGTTCAATGTGCTCCCAAAAAAGTTCCTTTTGCAGACAAATCATTAATGCCATGGTTTTTCCATGTACTTGGAACACCAAGCCCACATCCAATAACGAATAATGTTGATCCAGTTTCACTTCACTACGTGAATGAAATTCAATTTATTCCTTCTGATAAAATTAAAACTTCATCGCTTATAACCTCGTCAACAAATTCAAATAAAACAGGATTAGCACCATTGGTCAGTTTGGAAATGCCACTTTCTTTTGGTAATAACCCCAAACTAGTTGACAATCCTTTGCTAGAGAAAAATAAAATTTGCCTGGCTGGAATGATAGAAGGTAGATTTTCGTCCTTTTTTGCAAATAGGATTGTTAGCGAATTTGCAGACAATAAAAACTCAAATTATTTAAATCAAAGTAAAGTTGAAGGTAAAATTCTTTTAGTGGGAAATGGGACATTTATTGCCAATAAATACGACTCCATCATCAATGAAAAAACAGGCGAAATAATGTATCGCCCTAAGCCATTTAATGATTTAAAATTCAATCAGACCTTAGCCGAAATGAATAAGGCAATGTATTATGGGAATCAAGAGTTTTTTGAAAATGTTGTCGATTACATGATGGGGGAAATCTCTATACTTGTAGAGAAGGACTAATAATCAAGGTCTTATTTCAACTTTTCAAAAGTTAGTTAAAGAAAAATGAACTGAGACGAATAACGATGATGTATTTTACTATTAAGAGGTTAAAAAAGAGGTGAATGAGATTAAATTAAAAGAAGTCTACATAGAAGGTGTTATTATAAAACTAAGTGGTAAACAATGCTTTTTAAATATAATAATGATTGGATGTTAATTTACAATGGTAATTGAGCATTTAATTAATCTGCTTTGAACTTTATCTTTTATTTTCTCCCTCTGCTCAATGTTTCAGGAAGATTAAATATTTACAGAATAATATTTTTAATTGAAATAAACCAACCCATAACAGCACATTTGCAATAGGCTGGCGGAATTACTTCATTGAACTTCTACTATTTTTTTTGTAATTTATTGCGTGCATTAAACTTTGGGGCTTTTAAGCCCTACCATCGCCAAGCGTTATGCT
>JBILCD010000171.1:0-5383 GCA_044353285.1 Crocinitomicaceae bacterium
ATTAGCCGTTAATTTATCGGCTAACTCCGGAATAACCTTAGTAACTGCATTTCCAGCTCCAGTTGAAGTTATTACCATGTTTACAGCTGCAGCACGACCCCGACGTGATTTTTTGTGCATGTTATCCAACAAATTCTGATCATTTGTATAGGCGTGAACAGTTTCAATATGTCCCCTAACAATCCCATAGGTGTCATTTACTACCTTAAGTACTGGTGAAATAGCATTTGTTGTGCAAGATGCCGCTGAAAATATTGTTTCATTTTCAAGGTCTAATTGTTGCTGATTAATACCAAAGACAATGTTTGGAATTTCTTTTCCTGGAGCAGTAAGCAATACTTTTGAAACACCTGGAGCTTGCAAATGTCTAGTGAGGGTTTCTTTTGTTGTAAAAACACCTGTGTTATCAATTACCAAGGCATTGTTAATTCCATAGCTAGTATAATCGATATCTTCAGGGTTTGATGCATCAATCATTCTGACTATCTGTCCATTTATAATTAAAGATTTCGTTTGTAAATCCTCTATAACAGTTCCTTTAAATGCGCCATGCACGGAATCATTTCGCAGTAATGATGCTCGTTTGATAATGTCTGCATCAGATGCTCCTCTAGTCACTATCGCTCTAAGACGTAGTTGCTGTCCTTTTCCTGCTTGGCGAATTAATTCTCTCGCTGCTAATCGACCTATTCGACCAAATCCATATAGAATGACATCTCTAGGTTGGATTTCATTTGTGTCAGATGGTTCAAAGCCAATTAGTTTCTTTTGAATGAACGCTAATTGTGAATCGAATTGATCAGATTCCGAAAGCCATTCATTTGCTAATTTTCCTATATCTAACTTTGAGGGTTTGATATCTAACGAAAGAATAATTTCTGCTAAAGCTGAAGTGGTAAATACATCTATTGGTTTATTTACAACTTTTCCTGCGTAGTCATGAAGGTTCAATATCTCAGAAATAGTAACGTCCGTTAAATGGTGTCTGAAAATGACTAATTCAATTCCTTTCTCATAAAGTAATTCACCAACATAACTTTGCAATTTTACAGCCGCTCTTTCGTGCTCGATATGCTTGGTTAATTCTTTTTCGTAGCCGACATCTTGACTCATATTATTAATTTTAAATACATAGGAAGAAAAAAAGGCTAACAATGTTAATCGCTAGCCTTGCTAAAAAGGATTATCCTAAATAGGACTTGAGTAATTTATTTCTAGAGGCATGACGCAATCTACGGATAGCCTTTTCTTTTATTTGTCTAACTCTTTCACGTGTCAAACTAAATTTGGCTCCTATTTCTTCTAAGGTTAGACCATGATTCATTCCGATTCCAAAAAATAAGCGGATTATTTCTCTTTCTTTATCAGTTAGGGTGCTCAATGACCTTTCGATTTCTTTTTGAAGCGATTCTGCCATTAAAACGTGATCTGTTTTGGGTGCATCAGCATTCGCCATAACATCCATAAGTGTTCCACCATCTTCGTTTGTAGAAAGCGGTGCATCCATGGATACATGTCGACCTGACACATTAAGACTTTCTTTGATTTTGTCTTCATGAACATCAAGTGCCTCTGCTAATTCTTCAGCCGAAGGTGGACGTTCAAATTCTTGCTCCAATCGAGAGAATGCTTTGTTTATTTTATTTAAAGAGCCAACCTGATTTAAAGGTAATCTAACAATTCGTGCTTGCTCTGCTAATGCCTGTAAAATTGATTGGCGAATCCACCAAACCGCGTAAGAAATAAATTTGAACCCACGTGTTTCATCAAATTTTTGAGCTGCTTTAATTAGACCTAAGTTACCTTCGTTAATTAAATCTGGAAGCGTTAAGCCTTGATTTTGATATTGCTTAGCAACAGAAACTACGAATCGAAGATTTGCTCTAGTTAATTTCTCTAATGCTTTTTGATCTCCTACTCTAATTTTTCTGGCTAATTCAACTTCTTGTTCTGCGGTTATCAATTCTTCACGACCAATATCTTGTAAATATTTATCAAGTGATTGACTTTCTCTATTGGTGATTGATTTGGTTATTTTTAGTTGTCTCATGTATGAAAGAGCGCTTTTAAAGGATTAATATTAGAATAATCTATTACTGCAAAGTAACACCAAAAAAAAGGATTTGAAAAATTAAGATTTCAACATTTTCGACTACTTTTCAACCATTGATTGTAGATAAAAATAGTTAAAGTCCAAATCCTCGGTAGTCTTTCATGCCGCTTTCAGTCATAATTTCTAAGAGTACACCTCGGTTAGAACTATTTAGTTTAGTTGTAAGCTCCTCAACACTTGTAATTGGTTCGTTGTTAATTTTTGTAATAATAGTGCCAGCAGTTAATCCAATTGATTTTAATTTACCACTTGTTATCGTTTGAACTTTAACACCATAGGTTAATTTAAGGGATTTTTTCTCCTCATCGCTTAAATTCACGAAAGTTGCCCCTAAGGCGGAGTTTTTACTAATCTCTTCCTTTGATAAAATACCAGTCTCTCCAGATTTACTTTTAAGAATCATTTCTTTGGTCGTTTCCTCACCTTTATTATTTCTGAGCGTAATGATTATCTTATCGCCTGGTTTTCTCTTTCCTATTTCTTCTTGCAACTCAGACGGTGAGTTAACTTCTTTAGATCCAATTTTCAGAATCACATCGCCTTGCTTAATACCCGCCCCAGCTGCACTTCCATTTTCATGAACCTTTTCAACATAAACGCCTTTTAGATCAAGTAAGTTTTTTGAGGTTTTCATCTCTTGGGTGATATCGCTTATTTCAATCCCTAAGAATCCTCTTTGAACTACCCCATAATCGATAATATCTCGCATTACTTTCTGAACCAGATTAATAGGGATGGCAAATGAATAACCAGCATAACTACCTGTTTGTGATGCTATGGCTGTATTGATTCCAATTAACTCACCTTTTGTATTTACCAATGCGCCACCACTATTTCCTGGATTAACAGCCGCATCAGTTTGAATAAAGGATTCGATGGGTACAATTTCTTTATTCTGCTGCCCATTTAAGATATTAATGTTTCTTGCTTTAGCAGAAACAATCCCTGCTGTTACGGTAGATGTTAAATTAAATGGGTTTCCAACTGCCAAAACCCATTCTCCTATTTTTAAATCATCGCTATTACCCAAAACAATCGGGACAAATGGCTTTTCTCCTTCTATTTTCAGAACCGCTATATCTGTGGAAGGATCAGCGCCTACTATTTTTGCAATATACTTAGAGTTGTCATTTAAGGTGACCTCAATTTCGCTCGCTTCTGCAATCACGTGGTTATTAGTAACAATATAGCCTTCGGATGAAATAATGACACCCGAACCAGCTCCAGCTCCGTATTGTTTTAATTCGCGCCCTCCAGCTCCAGGTCCATAAAAAAATTCTTGAAATGGATCACGTTGAAAGGTTGTTTGAATAACTTTTGTTGTAACGTGAACCACCGAATTAATCGTGCTTTCAGCAGCAGCAGTAAAATCAGCTGGGCCACTAGGATTATTCGCATTAACCAGTTGATTTTTTGCTAGTCTATTCCCATCGATTACTTGTTCTGAAAGTTTTAAGTATGGATTAGAGATAGAAAGGTATATAACTAAGGGAATTGCCCCACCTAAAATTCCGACTCCTAATATTTTTAATAATGTAATATATTTCATGGTAGAAAATTTTAACGTAATGATTAATAAATGAGATTAATTTCCAATAAAAAACAAATTCTTTAAATGATGTTACATATAAAAGTTCTATGAAAAATTTCGATAACACAAAATTAAAAATTTTCTAATAAAAATTAAAATCACACAAAAAAAAATGATGAAAAAGTAACTTTTTTTAATCTAGAAATATGGACACTATTTCATTTCTGGAATACCCTTTAATAAGGTTCTGGTGTCGTTTGCAAATGTTTTAATTTTTTGAGATTCACTGTCACTAAATTTATATTTTTCTAAATTCCTCTCCCAATCTGATACTGGTACTATGTAATATCCGTGAGGTGAACCGCCAAGTTGAACCCAAAAAGGTAGATAGGACCAATCCTTAAATGTGATCTTACCATTTTCAATTTTTAGATTCATCCCTACCGCTATGCCGCCATCTTTATATTGCTCTCTTTGGTTACTCACGAAATTTCCGAGGCTATAGGCAACAGGAACATTTTTGGTTTTATCGTTTCGTGGGTGCATAATCTCCATTGGTTGAACCACATGTGGATGCATTCCTATTATTGCATCAGTTCCTTGATCGCAAAGCCACTGAGCTAAATCAGTTTGCATTTTGTTGTTCTTTCTTTGGTATTCTGCTCCCCAATGTAAGGTGACTATTATAAAGTCTGCCGTTAATTTTTTTGCTTTGTTGAGGTCTATTTTCATTTGAATCGTGTCAATTAAATTCACAATGTTAGGAGCAACAACATTTAGTCCGTTGGTTCCATAGGTATAATTGAGGACCGCTATTTTTTTTCCGTGTATTACTTTGATGAAAGGATATTTCTTTTCTCTTTCTGCCCCATCTTTGAACGTCCCTGTATGTTCAATGTTTAATTGGTCGAGAACATCAAGGGTTCTTTCTAATCCTTTTTTTCCTTTATCCTGAGAGTGGTTATTCGCAGTAATTAAGAAGTCAAATCCTGCATTTTTTGCCGCTTCGGCATAACTATCTGGAGAGCAAAATTGAGGATATCCGCTATATGGCGAGCCACCTAAGGTTACTTCTAAATTGGCGAATGCATAATCGTATTTTTGGATATAAGGCTTAATATATTGAAACCATTGATTAAACTCATACCTGTCTTCGTCTTTTACTTTCGCGGCACTAATCATTGGCATATGCCCCATAATATCACCTCCAAAGAAAAAGGTAAGGGAAGTGTCTTCAATAGTAATCGGCTTCTTTACAATAGTGCTCTTTTTAGAGGGATTTAATTTTGAAAACCCATCTGAATAGCCATATAGAAGTAGTGTGATGGCGATCGAAATAATTGGTAATCCTATAAATAAATACGTTTTATTTTTTTTCATAAATTTTAGTTTTTTATCAAAGTTACACTTTTATACCAAATCGATTAGTTAATAATTTAGTACTATTTCTGTTGTATCGAATGGAACTGTTACGGTCGATAAAAGTCCTTGATTAGTAGAATTATATACCCAATAATAAAGAGAGTAAACCTCATTGCCGTTATTTATACAATAAATGGTAGTATCCAATGCACCATAATAATTTTGCTCTGTATTAGGACAACATGTTGCACAACCTTGTAAACCATCTTGCTTTATATATTGCAAATGATCGGTAATTTGAGGATTTAAGTTTGTTAGGTGTATAGCTACCCAACTTTCAGCTTTTGTGGAATAGTTTCGAATATTGTCAGCGCTCA
>JBILCD010000032.1:0-15270 GCA_044353285.1 Crocinitomicaceae bacterium
AATTGATGTAGTGACCGAAGGAAGCGTCCATATCCCAAAGCGAATATCGCCACTTTTTCTTATCACCATTTGGATCGATTCCTCTCCACCAAGACGTATTCCAATTTAACCAATCTTGATTTACGACATAGGAATTAAACATAAAGTAATCACAAAGTGACTCCCAATTGAGCAGACTATCGACATAAGCAAAATTGGTGGGATTAGCCATGCTGTTGGTAGCGATATAATTCTTCAAGCTATTCCAATCAGGAAGCGCATTTGGCGCGCCATAATCCTGCCAAGTTCCTCCCCAAGTCTTTAGATAGTAAAGATTATATTTGTTTTGATTGTAGTAAAAATCAGTATAATCACTATCATCTACTTTTTCCCGTATCTCGTATACGCCCCAATATTGTCCGTTCAAATATAACACACAAGGTCTCCAAGTACGCTCATCTAATTTCATATCCGCCTTTATAGATAATTCATGGATAAAAGCGTCTCTAATATGGGCGCCATTCTCAAATGGATAATTATCACTTGCTGCCGGCTTTAATATTACACGCTGAAAATTATCCCTTGTTTTCTCTGGAAAGATCACATGCTCAAGGTCGCCATTATAGCCATATTCATCTCGCATAATAAAATCAAATCCACGCTGCGGGTAACTCCAAGAATCATTTCCATGCTTATTAAAATCTCCTTGACCCTCATCAATAAAGGCCCCATTATCTTCAAACAATTCAAATGATCCAATGCGATCGGGAGGGTTTTGGCTGCCATTGGCCACCAAACTATATACCCCTTGACTCGATACAGAAACCACTGGTAGCGTGTGGGTGCTATTAATGAAATAAGTATTCGTGGCCGTAAAAGACGGCAAGTTTGTTCCAAATGCGGCAGCTCTTACTATTTTAGTACTTGCTATCGGGATCGGACCTGTATAAGCTGGTGATGTCACCACAGGATCTGAACCATCAATGGTGTATCGTATGGTTGCAGCTGGATCTGGGCAAGTAATTGTGATTGACTGCGCGACAGGATAAAATCCTGCTTGGAGTGTAAAAACAGGCGATGCTGTATAAAAACTGGTAGCTCCAGCATTGCTAGCGTTGGGCGTTGGGGTCGTGAATAAACTAAATGTAGCCGCGCCATTGGTTGTTCGCCCAACCGAATGATCGGACTTTGTCATGTGGACAATTTTAAAAGAATCAACAACTGCTAACGAGGGGTTGGTTAGAATAATCCAGTCGCCCTCTGTTTGTGATAGCGCAAAATTGGGGTGGTATTGATTGCCATTGACCAAATCTCTTTTTGAGCAAAACACCATTTTATATCCATTCGCACTAATGGACCCACTGGGAATTTGCCATTTGGTTAAATTAGTAGGCTTGTCAGATAGAAACCAACCCGTTAAATCCACAGATGCACCTGTGGTATTTAGTAGCTCTATCCAGTCCTCTCTTTCCCCGTAAGCATCAGTAGGACCTGCGATATTGGAACACGAATACTCATTTATTTTTACTTGACCATGAAGTGAGCCACATGTGATAAAAAATAACGATATTAGTAATATTTTAGCCATAATAGAGAGGTATGTTAAGGTAAATTTACAAAAATTTAATAATAACACCATATTCTTAAAAGTTCTATTATTGTAAGCGATTAAAAAAATGTATGTTTGTCAAAAATTAACTACGCTATTATGAAATCATTAAGCCAATATTATTTCTTTTTTATTTTAATGCTATTATTCACAGGTTGCACAAAAACAGAGGGGCCTGGGGGCAAGGCAAAAATAAAAGGTAAACTGACCGGTAAATTTTATACTGATGATCAACTTTCGCAATTTAACGGCACTGGTGTCTTGGCGAACGAAAATGTGTACATCGTTTATGGCACAGAGAATACCTATTTTGATGATGACATAAAAACCAGTTATGATGGCAGTTTCGAATTTAATTATTTGTTCCCTGGAACATACACCATTTACGCCTATGAAAACTGTTTTCCTTGTGCTGCGCTAGAAACGAATAAACAAGTCACCGTTGAAATTACGAGCAAGGGCCAAATCCTTGATATTGGAACAATTGAATTAAAGAAAAAAATATAATCCTTTATGAAGTCTTTTCTTTATTTGGTGGTCTTTCTGAGCTGTACCTATGGATTTTCTCAAACATCGGCTTTTCAAGTTTGGACAGAGAAAGGAATTAAAATCGGGGTGTCTAAGCGAGTTTCGTTAGGTGTAGATTGGACCAATAGAATTAGTGAGCGGGGCTTTGTTACGATGTTTCCACAAACATCTATAAAAGTTAAAGTGTTCGATTGGTTTAGGCCATCGATAGATTTTCGCTATATCATTGATAAGTCATTAAGTGGTGTCTACAGTGGGAGCAGCCGTATCAATCTAAACGCACAGTTTAATTACGATAAAAAACGATTTATAGCGGGATTGCGATTTCGTTATCAATATGGCTTTGACAGATTAAGTGCTGATTATGATTCAGACTTTGATAAAGCATATCGAATTAAACCGCAAATTTTTTATGATATAAAAAACAGTGTTTTTTCTCCTATTCTTAGCGCTGAATTTTTTTATGATCCGAGCTTTGCTCCCTTAGGTCGTCGTTTTAACAAAATACGTTATTTTATTGGAGCTAGTTTAGATTTTTCAGGACCACATTCTTTTCAATTTGGATTCCAATATGATCAAAAAATAAACTTGCCAGCGCCGATTAATAAGCACATTCTGAATGTTAGTTATACCTATAGCATTAAGAAAAAAAAGGGCGGTGAGAAAAATGGAGTAAAGCCAAAAAGCTCAAAGACCCTATAGATCAATCGGTGTAATTATTCTCTTCTAATCTTGCAAGTATCACGGCGAGGTTTTCTTGTTTCTTTTGCGATCGACTTTGAATGGCAGTAGGAGTAAAGTATGTATGTTGATTAAAAAACTTTACTTGAATTTCATCCCATTTACGATCACTCTTAATCTTTTTCATTGTTTTAAGCTCCTGTTTTAGCTTGTTAGAAATTACTTCGAAATCATTTCTTCCAAGGTAGTCTAAGTCGGCATCACACATGATTTCTTGAAGTTGATTAAGCGGCTTGTGAGGTATTTCTGTAACATGTATTAACTTAATTATAATATTGATGTCTTGTTCACTATATCCATATTTAGGAAGCATCAATGACGCCATTTTAGCGCCAATAGATTCGTTAGAATCATATTTCTTTAAAAATCCTGCATCATGAAAGAGGGCTGCAGTCTTCAGTAAAAACAGCCCGTCGTCGGCAAGCCCTTCAGATAGAGCAATTCGCTCGACTGCGTTAACTACATCAATAGTATGATCTACGGAATGATAAAGCAATTCCTTCTTTAATCCTTCTTTCAATTTATTAATGATATCATGCTCAACCTTATGGTATTTAATAGCAGTAGATAAATGAAGCTGAACAATTTGATAGAAGCGATCATTTGGAATTAAGCCCTCTCCATCTTCCGATAATTCTGTTTTAATACTATGAATAACATAGGTGTCAACTAAGCTTTTTGATTTGGTTAGCGCCTTTCCTTTATATTCACAAACGAAGTAGGGCTCAATAAATGTGAAGGTTGACTCTGAAATGGTAACTTTTCCAGGTTCACTAAGCATCTCCATTCGTTGAGCTTGATTTACTGTGGCGCCCCACACATCGTAAGCAATTTTCAACTTGCCAATAACACCTGCCGTAACAGGACCTGTATTGATGCCAATTCTTAATTGCCAATAGTCTTTTTTATTCGCTATTGCATCGTTCTTTAATTCGTTCATATAAGCTTGTATTTGAAGAGCGGCAAGACAAGCGTCTATGGGATGGGTAGAATTTATATCAGGAATGCCTCCGGCGGCCATGTAGGCATCACCAATTGTTTTTATTTTTTCCAAATTATTTGTGAGTGCTATGGTATCGAATCTGCGAAAAATGATGTCTAGCCTAGAAACTAAGCTTGTCGGAGTCATCGATTCCGCGATTTTTGTAAACCCTACAACATCAGTAAACATAACAGTAACATTTTCATAAGCCCTTGCATAGACTTTACCTCGTATTTTCAACTCTTCTACTACTTGAAGTGGAAGGGTATTTTTTAGCCACTTTTCTGTTTTCTCCTTTTCTTTAAAAAGTAATTTTTGTTGTTCGAGAACTTTGTTTTTTTCTTGATTTATCGTCGTGTTTTGACTTTCTATTTGCTGCTTTTGCTTTAAAATTTCACGTGTCCTAAATGCAATTTTCATTTCCAATCTAATGTTCTCTCGCCTTATATTATTCGTTCGAAACCTCATTATTATATATATGATAATCGATAAAGAGAGAATAATAAGGAGCCAAAAAGGAATCGTCGCCCAATATGGAGGATTAATTTTCACTTTTAAAATTGCGGGATTTTTACTCCATTCACCATCAGCGATTCGGGCATATATTTTTATGGTATACTCCCCCCAAGACAAAGAATTGAAGCTAACATAATTTGAACCAGAAATTATATTCGTGTCAGACATCTGATCACCAATCAAAATATATTTATATTGTATGAGTTTTGGTGAGATTAAGTTAGTCGGCTGGAAATTAATCGTAAATCCCCTTTGATCATATTCCAATTCTAACACGCCGTTATTGTTAAGTTGATAAGGCGTTAAGCTCCTGGCTGTTGGATTGGATTTATTTGACTCAATATCGACAGAGGTAATTTTTACATCACATAGTTGGTTTTCCGTTAGAATGTTGGAAGGGATAAAATAGTTGAATCCATAAATTCCACCAAAAAAAAACGCTCCATTCTGTGCCTTAAAATAAGCATTTGAATTAAACTCATTGCAAATTAAACCGTTTAACTCATCATAGTTTTTAATCTCTTTCGTAACAAAGTTAAATTTAGAAATGCCTTTGTTTGTACTCATCCAAATAACATCATCCGTGGCTTTTAATATCCCATAGATGACATTGTTTGGCAACCCATTCTTATCAGAATACAGCTCTACTTTATTAGTGGAGAAATTTACTTTTAAAAGTCCAGATCCATGGGTTCCGATAAAATATTCATCGTCATTAATTTGACAAATAGAAGTTAGCATATCCTTGCTTAACCTGAAGATGATGTCATTAATTGGGTGGGGAATGATTTTTAATCTATCTGCATCCCAATAATTTAAGCCCCCACTAGTTGTGGCGAACCAAAACTTTTTGTTTTTGTCTTGATAGATTGATCGGCAAATCCCCTTTGAAATTGTGGAATCAATTTCAAAGGGATCATGAATAAAATCTTTGGTTTTTCCAGATTCTATATCCCATAATAATACCCCAGAATTAGTGCCTAAGAAATACTCATGGCTACTATATTTTACAATAGAATAAATTCTTTGATGCTCATTAGATTGCTCTCCTAATTTTAATTTTATTTTTTTATACTCGGGACGTGTAGCATTGGGATTTAGGGAATAAAATCCATCAAAGCAACCTAGCAATAGCGTTTCATTTGGCAAAACTTCTATGCACAATACGGATCCAACACCAATGTTTTCTTGCTCCCCAATTTTTTCGAAATGCTGAAAATCACCCTTTACTTTCCCTATTCGAGTAACTCCAACATCTGTCCCTATATACGTATAGTCACCTCTTACGCTTTCGTTGATTGCCCATACATTTTGACTTGGTAATCCTTTCTCTTTTTTATCACTCGGGCCTACGGCTAAAAAGCTCTTTTGCCTAGGATTAAAGCTAGAAAGTCCTCGGTCACTACCCAACCAGCCAACTCCAGATCGGTCAATAATCATGCAGTTAATCATGTTGTTCAATAGTGTATTCTTTTGAAAAATATCTTCTGCACTATTGCTTACATTACCCTTTGCCCCAACCTGAAATAAGCCCTGCCCATCACTAGCGAATAGCCAAGAGTCATTGACTTTTAACATAGAAACAACAGGAGAGGTTATTGTTTTTTTTAGAAAATCAAATTCTTTCGTTAAGACTTTTGTCTTTATTACATAACTAAAGAAATTGTTATTACAATAAAGTAATATTTTTTTATTATCGTCATAAGAACAAGCCACGCTTAGCATCCCTGCCTTTTCTCCGAACACATTTGGCAATGTAATATGAGTCTTCGATCCTTTTAATAAATCGCAATAATAGATGCCATTATTTTCTTGACCAAGCACAAGAGATCCGTCTGGGGTCGTATATAGAAAGTTAATTCTTGTTTGCGGCACGAAGGAGGGGATCGACACAAACTGCTTCTTTATACTATTAAAGCAAAACAACTGACTTTCTTGTGTTAAAATCCACAATAATCCATCCTTTCCCTTCTTTATTTGTTCAATAAATATTGACTCATTACTTTTTCTAAAATAGGACTTGAACCCTGCTGTTTTATTATCTCGACCAAGTAAGCCATTCGATGTTCCAAACCACAAATCACCATTATTAGCTGTAATTGAAGAAGTGATGAAAGCGCTAGTCATGGCTTTCGTATTCCCTCTATTATATACTATAAAATCAGTTCCATTGAAATGATTGAGCCCCTCTTGGGTGCCAATCCAAATACCATGTAAATTATCCTCAAGTATTGTTGTTACATTACTTTGAGAAAGACCATCTGCTACGGTATAGTTAATGAATTTATAAGCAGATTGTGCCTTACAATTTACAGTAAAGATTAATAGCTGAAGGGCGAAAAGGTAATAAAACACCCATTTCATACCTTAATTTCCAGTTTGCTGAGTGGAAGGAGATTTTTCTTGAGAAGCGTTTTCCAAGTCCCTATCGAATAGGTACATGCCGCCCTGGTTGTCGCCGATAAGACGAAGTTTATCGAGCATTGTTCGTGCTAAGGCTTCTTCTTCTAGTTGCTCAGAAACATACCATTGCACGAAATTATGGGTAGTGTAATCTTTCTCTTGTAAGCAAATATCAACTAAATTGTTAATGCTTTCGGTTACTCGAATTTCGTGAGCTAGCAAAGATTCAAAGACATTTTTTAAGTCTTTAAATTCTTTCGGGGGTATTGAAATTTCCGAGATTTCAGCACGACCGCCACGCTCATTTACGAACTTTATCAATTTTAACATGTGGAAACGTTCCTCATCAGAATGGGCATACATAAATTTTGCCGTTCCACCTAAGCCATTTGCTTCAGACCATGAAGCCATAGCAAGGTAATATTGAGAGGAGGATGCCTCCTTTTGAATTTGGTCGTTTAAAGCTTTTTCTACTCGTGGGTTCATCTCTACTATTTTGAACAAATTTAGAGAATCTAATTCATATTATAGCTGAAATTAGAGAAAAGTATCCTTATTTTGAAAGGATGAAAAAGTTTGCTCTTTACTACCAAAAAAAACTAACCGCTGCGCCAATAAAAACAACGAAAGCCCCCAAGCCCGAAAAATAAGAAGCCGTTGCTACAGATGTTTTTTTTCGCCTGGCTCCTTCTCTAAATCCCTTATAGTATTGGGTATTAGCTTCCAATAACACATCGTTTGGATTAGCTAAGCAATGTAAGTTCTTTGGTGGCGTCCATGCAATGATTGTAGCGAATAATATGGGGGCCACAAAAATCGAAGTAGCACCCATAATGACAGAACTCACAATTACCTCCGGTTTGGTTTTATAGTAAATTTTAGCATCGCTGATGCCCAAATTATAATCGAAACTTGCACCTTCTTCTTTCGTTCCATTGGGTTTTTCTGTCGTTTTAGTTAATGCTACTTTCGTTCCATCATGCAATTTTACCAATAATAAAGTACTCATTGAACTTATGACTGGCTCAGTAATTTTTCCCGTGTAATAAAAATAGGTGATTGAATTGTCATCCACCTCTAATACTTTAACTGGGTAAACCCTGCCCTCAGTGTTAATAATGGTGTCATTTACATAAAATTGTTCTGTTAGTCCCGAAGTATATTTAATAAATACAAGCGATGTCTTTGGTACTAAAACAAGCTCTTTATTAGCTGAATCGATCGAAGAAATAGTAATAAAATCATTGTCTTGAGCTACGATATTAGCAATCGTAATCGCTCCCTTATCACTAATTAGAGTGTCTTGTGCGACACAACAAAGAGCAGGCAAAAAAACGCAGCAGAAAAGAAGAAAGTTTTTCATTTTTTAATAAAATTAACAGGAAAATTTATATTATAATTTCCGTGAATTAAAGCCCACCACTAAGCTCAATCTAAATCCAGACTTTGATTCTACACCTGGCACAGTAATATAAGTGTTTGTAATAGGATCATATTGATCACTATCAGCTGTCGTTTTCGTAATGTTCGGAGAAAACACAACATTAATTGGAAAGGTAACTTTGCCAATTTTGAAGGACGCTCCAGCTGCCATTACCAAGCCAACTCCAGAAAGCGATAAAGAGGGGCCAACACCTAACTCAATACCCGACCGTGTGCGAAAGCCAAGAATTCCAGAAGCGCTAGGAAGAAATAATCCTTGTTCAAGCCCGCCAATCATAGGGACAAACTCTACTAAACCACATGCCCCATCATCAAGAGTGAAAATACGCGTTTCAAATTGCCACCCGAACTGAGAAATCCATGGCGTTATGTCTCCTCTATTAAATGCATCTGCGATTTTTTCCCTTGAAGTACCTACCCCTAAATAAGTAAATCCGATTCTTGGTCCGCCATATCGTTTAGATGGCGCCAAAAGATCATCCTTTAAATTGTCATTTTTTGTAATGGTTACTTTTGGCTCAGCACCAAATGTTTCTGTTGAACCATCATGGTAGGCAATGCTTTTTACTTCTGCTAAGTTCATAGAATACATTGGCCCATCAGTGCTTTTTTTGAATTTAATAAGAGAAGGGGTAATTTCCGAAACGAACACATTCATTTGCGCTCCATTTTTTAATGTCATTACATCTTGCGCATTAACACAAAAACTAGCTAAGAAGAATAAAGTAAACGTAATAATTGATTTCATAGGTTTCGTTTTTTAATTTAATATAAAGGTAGCCTTACTTTTTCACACAAAAAAACTGATTTTGGCAATTAGCGAACTATTATTTGCGAAAAATGCAACTGTCATTAAGTTCTATTTCATGACATTTTTTTAAGGCAACTTAAAAAACTTGTTTGCTAAAAACAGAGGATAGAGTTATCCAAATACTTCAATTGGCTTTTGGGTTTTCGTATTGGCGAGAAAGCATTTTTTTTGAGCCTTGCTATAATATAAGTATTATATTGCTAATGATCAATAAAATAATCGCTTCCTCTCAACAAATTGGAAATGCTGAAAAAATGGAAGTACTTATTCATTTAAAAGAAATTTTAGATTAGCATTGGATTGACCTCAATTCGGACAACTGCGTTACATTTTACGATTTTATTATACAAATAATGTATCTCGATTAAAATACATGAATTGTAGCACACTGTCCTTGACTTAAGTAAAGATAAAATTAATT
This sequence comes from Crocinitomicaceae bacterium, assembly GCA_044353285.1. Classification (GTDB taxonomy): domain Bacteria; phylum Bacteroidota; class Bacteroidia; order Flavobacteriales_D; family Crocinitomicaceae; genus UBA952. Next base: position 9,434 of record JBILCD010000032.1, read on the forward strand.
ATTTTAAAGATTATTTTTTAATCAAGTTAATAATTATCTATTTTTGACTAAAATCAATTAAAGATGAAAAAATCGTATATTATTTTGGGTTCAGTTGTACTATTAGTATTAATTGGATTTTTCACGTATAGCAGTATTTACAACCAAGCTGTATCTACTCAAGAAGAAGTCGATAAAACTTGGGGAGATGTTCAGTCTGCTTATCAGCGAAGAGCAGATTTGATCCCTCAATTAATTGAAACAGTCAAAGGAGCTGCTAAAAATGAAAAAGATATCTTAACACAAGTAACCAACGCGAGAGCGGGTATTGTAAACGCAAAAACACCGGAAGACATGGAAATTGCTGGAAAAAAGATCAATACGGCCATCAATTTAGCTTTTGAAGCATATCCTCAAATTCGTTCAACAGATAACTTTAAGGAATTACAAGCTCAATTAGAAGGTTCTGAAAATCGGATTAATAAATCAAGAAACGATTACAATGATGCGGTGAAAAAATACAATACACACATTCGTGGTTTCTTTAGTAGTATGTTTTTAAACAGCGAAACGTTCCCGAAAAAAGAGGCCTTTAAAGCAGCAGCTGGCTCCGATAAAGCACCGGAAGTAAAATTCTAATATGACTTTTAAATTTAGCCAGAGCGATAAAAATCGCATTCTTGAAGCTATTCAGGAAGCCGAAAAGCAAACATCCGGAGAAATTCGCGTTCATGCAGATACTAAATGTTCAGGGGATCCTGTTCAAAATGCAGTTGCTCAATTTGAGCGTTTAAAAATGCATGAAACGAAAGATCGAAATGGAGTGCTTATCTACATTGCTACAGAAGATCGTAAACTGGCTATTATTGGTGATCAACATATCAATGAAAAAGTTTCCTCAGATTACTGGGAAACGACTAAAAACCAATTAATTGCTGCTTTCAAAAAAGGCGAATATGTACCTGGAATTACTGAAGCAATTGCAGACGTAGGGAAAAAATTAAAAGTCCATTTTCCCTATCTTTCAGACGACAAAGATGAATTGACAAATGATTTAAGCACAGGAGAAGGTAAATGAAGATCAAATTAAATATCTTTTTAGCACTTCTGTTTTCGTTCATAGGATATCAATCTATTTTAGCTCAAGATGGTATCCCCTCGCCTCCTTCCCCTTCAAAATTTTATGTTAACTTATCCGAACAATTTCCCGATTTCCTAACCGAACAACAAGCGGCACAATTAGAAAAGGATTTAGAAAATTTTGAAAAAGAAACCTCAAACGAAATTGTGGTGGTTATAGTAGACGACCTCAATGGATACGAAAAAGCGGATTATGCTATTAAATTGGGGGCAAAATGGAAAATCGGCAAAGAAAAAAAAGATAATGGTATTGTTATCTTAATTAAACCAACCGAAATAAATGGCAATCGAACTTCTTTTATAGCAATCGGAAAAGGGTTAGAAGGAGCAATACCAGATATTACCTGCAAACGAATTATTGAAAAAGAACTTAATCCTAACCTGAAAAACAATAAAAACTACGAAGGAATCTTAGCTTCATTGTTTGTACTTAGAAATCTAGCAATAGGGGAATTCAATTACAAACAGTACGACAAAGAAGGAGAAAGCCCATTAAGTAAAATTATATTCCAGTTTTTATTTGTAGCGGGACTAGTTATTTATATTATAGGATGGCTTTTCTATGGGATAGATCCAAAAAAAGGGAAAATAGAAATGCAACAAGATCCTCCTTCAGATTTATCACCTGCTTTAGTTAACTCGGTAATAAATCAAGAATATAAAGGAATAGACATATTTAAAAATGTTTTAATTAGTCTTGCAGCAAAAGGCTTTATAAGAATAAAACACAATAAATCAACCAACAATGAACTCGAATTATTAAGAGAAAAAGAGGAAGTTGAAAAATTAATAGAAAACCATGAAGAAGCTAATATTTCAAGGGAAGAGGTAATAATATTAAACTCATTATTTATAGAAAGAAACAATTCTAATGATTTACCGAATTCACACAAATTACATTCAACATTTACTAAAATAAACAATACTAATTGCTATACTTTACCAAATACCTACAATTTTAAATTCAGTGCCTTTATAGAAGAATTAGGAAAGAACGTTGAGACAAAAAATAAAAATCTATTTTTCAAACAAAACATAGGTTTTTGGGCAATTGGAATGTTAACACACTTAATTTCTGTATTCTTCTTTTTTAATGCTTATAACATAGGATGGGCAGTTTTATATATCATTGCTTTACTTATATTATTCGGAATAATGGTAAAACTCATACATAAATATACGAAACTAGGTAGAGAAAAAATGGATAAAATTGATGGGTTTATTAGCTTCATAAAATCGACAGATTATGAATCTATTTACAATTCAAAAACGCTTGATAATATTTCTATAAACCAGTATTTTTCCTATGCATATTCGGTTAATCAGATTGAAAATTGGAAAAATCATTTCAGATACTTAAATCAATTAGATAACTTAAAATTTAATCTTAGCTGTATCATAACTGACGAAGAAGAAATAACTGATGAAAATTTAACAACTATATTGAATTCAATTAATAAAGATCTTACAGTAAGTATTACAAAAAACAAAGATTCAACGATTGCTGGATCATCATTAATGAATAGTGATTACAGTAGTAGTAGTAGTAGTAGTAGTAGTGATTATGGAGGAGGAGATTTTGGCGGTGGCGGAGCTGGTGGTGATTGGTAAATAAATTATTCTTACAATATTACAAATAAACCCCTCAACTAAATTCATTGAATACTATAATTAATCATATTAAGGCTTTTCTATTTTTCTTTATCGGAACAATTCATATATTAGCCCAAGATGATATTCCATCTCCTCCCTCTCCCCCGAAACTGTATGTTAACTTATCCAAACAATTTCCAAATTACTTAACCGATCAACAAGCGGCACAATTAGAAAAAGACTTGGAGAATTTTGTAAAAGAAACCTCCAACGAAATTGTAGTAGTCATTATTGACGATTTCAATGGGTATGAAAAAGCAGATTTTGCTATTAGATTGGGCGAAAAATGGAAAGTAGGAAAAGAAAAAGAAGATAATGGAATTGTTATCCTTATTAAACCCACAAAAATAAATGGTAAACGAACTTCATTTATTGCAACTGGAAAGGGTTTAGAAGGAGCTATTCCAGATATTACCTGCAAACGAATTATTGAAAAAGAACTTAATCCTAATCTGAAAAACAATAAAAACTACGAAGGTATCTCAGCTTCATTGGTTGTACTTAAAAAACTAGCAAAAGGGGAATTCAATCACAAACAGTACGACAAAGAAGGAGAAAGCCCATGGTGGGTTAGCGTACTTGTAATAATAGGGATTATCCTATTTGTGATTTTTATGAGACGAAAGGGTGGCGGTGGCGGATTTACAGCCGGAGCAAGTGGTTTTTTCTACGGTGGAGGTTTTGGTGGACACGGATCTGGTGGTAGTGGCGGAGGTGGTTTTGGAGGATTTGGCGGCGGAAGCTTTGGCGGAGGTGGCGCCGGTGGAGATTGGTAAAACTAAGTTTGTTTATCTAAAAAAAGGGATTCTTTAAGGTCTATCCACAAACTTGTCCTTACTTCTTCTAAATTTATTACCAATGGATTCCATGTTTTCCAATCTAAAAACTGGTTTAACTTTTGAATATGAGCTCGTTTGATTTCAGTTTCTTTGGAAACTAATACAAACAAGCGATTAAAAAAATCAACCTGTAATTCTGACCCTAATTGCTTCATTAATCGAACAGATGAATCAATTGAACACCCAGAGGCAGAGATTCGATACTTTCATCTACGGAAAAGATTAAATGCTGCGAAAAATGCAACTGTCATTAAGTTCTATTTCATGACATTTTTGAAGGCAACTTAAAAAACTTGTTTGCTAAAAACAGAGGATAGAGTTATCCAAATACTTCAATTGGCTTTTTGGTTTTCGTATTGGCGAGAAAGCATTTTAAAAAATAGAAAACTAGCATAGTTAGAAAGGCAATAAAATAGCTTCCCTGTTATCCCTGGGGTCTTTCTTTTTTGGCGCTTTCTTAATACTTTTTCAATACAAAATCCAGCCTCTTCTTTTGTAAAGGTGATGAGTTTATTTCGAGGGGGAACTTTTTCTTTGTGGCCAGTTTGGTTTAATGTGTATTTCTCGTCGTCATTTTCTACGAAACCAAAATAAACAATACCTATGTGAACCCCTAGTCTTTTTAACTCAATATTAAGGCTTTCACTGACTGCTCTTAGCGCCATTTTTGAGACTGAATAAGGTAGATAGCCTGGTAATCCAACGAAGGCCGCTAAAGATGAAATAAATAAAATGCTGCCTTTAGATTGAACAATGTGTGGGAGGGCGAGGTGAGTGAGTTGTAAAACAGCCATTAAATTAGTTTGAATTACCTGATTAACTACGCTGATTGCTGACTCTAAAAAGGCCCCTTTATTTGAAATTCCAGCGTTGTTAATCAAGACATCCAAGCGGCCAAAGCGTTCTATAGCAGTCGAAACTAACTGTTGCGCCGTTTCCATTTGCTCAATGGCACCGCTAACGTAAAAGGCCTTACCCTTGGCTATTTGATCTTTAAAATAATCGTCTAAAGCATCTTCCGTACCTCGGCCATGTAAAATAACATTTCCTCCACTTTGTAAGGCCTGATAGGCCACTACTTTGCCCAAGCCTCTCGAAGAGCCTGTTATTATTATGGTTTTGTTGAGATAAAAACTAGTTTTCATACTAAACAGTTAAGATTTGGGCGCTTAATATTTATATGCAAATGTATCAAACCTTGTAAATTGAGAAAACTGATTTTAGCAGTTAACGAACGACTGTTTGCGATAAATGCAACTAGCTATTAAATTCTATTTCAGCTTCTATCTTCTTTCTGAAATTTAAAATGGTTCTATCAAAATCGGAGAAGAATCGATTTCGCTCTTTTTCATTAACAACGCTGATCAAACTAGAATTCGCAATTTGCTTATCCAATACTTGCTTGGTATCTGATACATATTGCTTGTCATTGGTATGCAAGTAATTCATGACATTATGCGTAAGAAAAAGCCCTTTATTCTGTTTGCTTTCAAAATAGAAAGCCGCATCCGTGTTAATCGTTTCATTTAGGAACATATCGAATTGATTGCCTTGCGCTGGTACTTGAGTGCCATAAATAAATTTCTTGCCGCATATTGCTTGGGCTTTTAAGTGGGACGAAAACAACAATGCTCTGTCGCATAAAAAAAGGGCGTAGCTTGGGTCTTCGAACATGTTAGAATTAAAATAATATAAAATTTGGCGAAGAAATCCCCGCATTAATTCCGGGTCATATACTTCCACAGAGGGAATGCTGTTATATAAAGAAATGATCTTCATACCCAAATCAAATGCCTTTTCGGGGACTTTCTCATGACGAAAAGGCATGTTTTGATATTCTGGAATTTGTAAATATGTTTTCGCCCAAAAGAAAAGTTTAAACCGCAACAATTGAGGGATATTAATCAATTGTAAAAAGGGCATATTATTGATCGTTAGTATAATTTTAGGATCATCTAGTGCCTTTAGTCGATTAAAGGCACTTAAGATTCCTTCCAAATATGATTCTAAACTAAAATCATATTCATTTAGCGGGTTATAGGTAAATAATGCATTTCCTTTGGTTTGATTAATTAAGGCGTCAAATGAGATTTTATAAGCCGTACATAGCTTTTTTACCTCATCAATCGTAAGGGAAGTTTCATTTCTTAATCTTCGATACGCAGCATCTTGACTAACGCTCAGCACTTCGCTCAGTGCAAAACCTATTGTTTCACCCGGGCTTAA